>NZ_JABJWD010000030.1:0-41281 GCF_013155425.1 Gluconacetobacter entanii
CGGGAAGACGCGGTGGGGGCGGCACTGGACATGGGAACGTGGCTCTGGGGCAGGGCGGGCGGCACAGGAGATGTGACGGTCGGCACGACGGAGGATTTCAGGGTTTCATATCCGTGGTTTCGGGGGTGTTTGTCCATGTTTTCATGCATGCCGATGTCCCCTGCCATGACATGACGGAGGGGCGCTGCATGCATGTCCGTCCATCGCCGTATCCGCTGCTTGGATTACCGGGACGAAGCCGCTATGTCAGGCACACTTGGATTTTTTGCACACTGAAAGAGAGCGCACATGACCGAGACCGTTCCCGATCGCCTGTCCGCCAATCCCTCCAGCCCGTTTTACAACGAGGCCCTGCTTGAACGCGGTATCGGCGTCCGCTTCAAGGGGATCGAGAAGAACAATGTCGAGGAATACTGCATCAGTGAAGGCTGGGTCCGCCTCGCCGTCGGCAAGAGCACGGATCGCCACGGCAACCCGATGACCATGCTGGTGCGCGGCCCGGTCGAGGTCTGGATCAAGGACTGAATTACCTCCCGCGAAGGCAGTCCTGCGCGGGCGATATCCGGGCGCTGCCCGGACCCGGCAGGGATCACGATCCCTGCACCCTGATTCGTTTAAAAGTAACGGTTTCCAAAGGTCCGCGACCTTTGGCGGGGTTTCAGGGGCAGCGCCCCTGAGCCTTATTCCTCGTCAATCGCCCGCTTGGGCAGCAGCGCCGGCACGAAGACCAGCGTCGCGACCAGCGTGCAGGCCAGCGACAGCAGCAGCAGGCGGCCCATGCTGGCCGTGCCCGGATGGTGCGATGCCGCCAGCGAACCGAACGCCGTGCCGGTCGTCAGGGCGGAGAACAGGACCGCGCGCGCCGTGGGACTCGACAGCGGCATCTTCACGCCCGCGCGCCAGTTCATGACGAAATAGATGTTGAACGACACGCCCACGCCCAGCAGCAGGGGAAGGGCGATGATGTTGGCGAAGTTCAACTGTTCCGGCACGAACACGATCAGGATGACCGTCATCAGCGCCGACAGCAGCAGCGGTGCCAGCACCAGCGCCGAATCCAGCAGGCGGCGCAGGGCGACCGACAGGATGATGCCGATCATCACGATCGCCGCACACGCGGCCATGACGAAGGCATGGACCATGGTCGCCGCACTTTCGACGATGTCGATGGCGCTACCCGCCGCCGTGGGCGCGACCTTCTTGATTTCGTCCACATAACGGTGCAGCGCGGTGTTGCCGGTCATCTGCTTGGTGGGATGCACCTCCACCAGTGCGCGGCCGTCAGGCAGCAGGTAATCGTTGGCAAGGATCGGCGGCACGTCGGAAATCGACACCGGCTTGGCCTGCAGCATGGTGCGCAGCATGTCCAACTGCATCGGCAGGAAATGGACCAGTGCCTCATTCGTGGCGAGGATCGTCTGGTCATCCGCATGCGACAGGCGCGCCAGCGTGGACTGGATCTGGCGCAGCGGGTCGTTGGCCGCCAGCTTGTCCAGCACGCCGCCAAGGTCGGCCGCCGTTTTCGCGGCGGCTTCACGCAGGGCGTTGGCGTCCGGTGCGGGCTTGGGGTTGGGGACGATCAGGGTCGGCAGCATGATGTTCGCCGCATCCTGGATCATCGGCAGCTTGGTATTCTGGTCGGACGGCACCAGCGATCCCAGCCACAGCGCATCATGCACCAGCGGCAGTTGCGACAGCTTGTCCGACATTGTGTGCGCCTGATCGAGGTTGGGCATCAGCACATCGACGGAGTAGGGCGAATATTGCGGCTCCGACATCAGCATGCCCAGCGTGACCATGCCCTCGGACTTGGGGTTCTTGGTATGCAGCGGGTCGGCATCGAACGTCAGCGTCGGGATCAGCCCGGCCCCCAGCAGGGCAAGGCAGGCGAACACGGCCAGGATCGGCTTGCGATGACGGCGGATGCTGATGTCGATCGGCTTGGCAAAGGCGAAGCCGACCGCGCCATGGCCCGCCGTGGGGCGGAAGATCCGCAGCAGTGCCGGCAGCAGCGTCAGCGTGCAGACAAAGGCGAAGATCATGCCAAAGCCCGCGATCAGGCCCAACTGCGCCACGCCGACAAAGGCGGTGGGCGTAAAGGCAAGGAACCCGGCGGAGGTCGCGGTTGCGGCAACCAGGATCTGGTGCCCGGTCTCATTGCCCGTGCGTTCCAGCGCATCATGCAGTGTGGGCACGACCCCGTTGGGCAGGGACTGCGCACGGAAACGCACGCAGAACTGGATGGCGAAATCCACCGCGATGCCGACGAACAGGATGGCGAACGCCACGGAAATCAGGTTCAGCTTCCCCACCGCCAGCGCTGCGAAGCCGGTGGTCAGCAGCAGGCCGGAGACCAGCGTGATGATGATCGGTGCGATCAGCCGCCACGTATGGACCGCAAGAACCAGCCACAGCGTCACCAGCACCAGCGAGCCGAGCAGGCCGGCCACCATGCCTTCGGCCACGGTCGCGAATTCCTCGTCCGCGATCTGGATGTCGCCGGTGATGTGGATGTGCGCCCGCCCGGATTTCACGAACGGCAGGTCGCGCGCGGCGTCGCGCATGGCGTCGGCGGCGGCCCCGCCGGGCTGGAACGAGTCGTAGTCAAGCTTGGGCTGCGTCACGACGAACTGGTACTTGCCGCCAAGGTCGGCAAGGTCACCGGCCAGCAGCCGTTCCCACGACATCGTCTCCGGATGGCCCTGCGCCGCATGGTCCAGCGTGGTGGCAAAGCCCGACAGCGCGGACTGGAACCCCTTGAGGTCGCCTTCGCCATGTTCGATGCCCAGCGCGATCATCGACAGCGCGCCAAACAGGCCGCGCCCCGACGGGTCGGCCGCAAGCTGCCCAAGGAAGGGCTGGGCTGTGATGGTGGTGTCCAGCACCCGCTCCAGTGCCTTGGGGTCAAGGAACATCAACCCGTTGCGCACGAGGTAGGGGTCGGTCTGTGGCGTGGTGACGTAATTGAAATGCGTGTGATCGCCCTTAAGCCGTGCGGCAAGGTCGATGGCCGTCTGCTGCGCCTCTTCCGGCAGGGCCGCGTCGATCACCGCGACCAGTTGGTCCTGTTTCTGCGGGAACAGGCGCCCCATCTCGTCCGAGCGCTGCTTCCACGGCAGGTCGGAGGAGAACATCGTCCCCGTATCCGTGGTGACGCCCAGCCGCGCATAGCTTGCATAAACTGCCCCCCCGACCAGAACGGCAAAGGCCAGGACCACCGCAATGGCCCGGTTGGAACAGAACGCGACAAGACGCCCAAGGGGTACCGACAGCATGACGAGTTATTCAGCCCTTCAGAAACCGTTGCCGATGCGTATTTCGTCCTGGCACCGGGTGGAAGAGCCTCGGTTTGGCCCATGAAGCACATGTGATGCAAGGCGGTTCTTTGTTACCATGGCCCCCATCCATGTCATCAACATGGCGCAGGCCAGCGCGCGACGGCGGCAGGGGGGCGTCATCGCGGCGTGGGAATGCGGGGCGCGGCGTTCATGACTGTTCCGGAATCTCCGTGCCGTGCGCGGGGTTTTTCGCGTCCTCCGGCACGATCCAGTGCAGTTCCATCCACTGCCATCCCACCAGCGACGGCAGGCCCCATGCGATCTCACGCAATCGTTTGATGAGCGACAGTGCGATGGCGACCTGTGGCGACACCCCGAACAGGCCGGCGATGATGATGTAGCCCCCCTCGGACACGCCAAGCGCTCCGGGCACGGCGAAGCCCGCGGATTTCGCCGCCTGCCCCACGCTTTCGATCACAAGGCACTGCCCCAGCGACAGCGGGTGGCCGACGCCATGCATGATGATGCTGACCTCGAACGTGCCAAGCGACCATCCCAGCAACTGCAGCGCGCCCGCGCGGAGCGAACTGGAGCGTGTCTTGTACAGCGTGATGATTTCATGGTGCAGGCCGCGGATGTCCTCCATCCCGCCCCAGCCAAGGTGGGCCGCGATGCGCATCAGCAGTCCCTCGATCAGGGACACCGCGCCGAGGTACTGGCTGCCGAAGAACACCGCGCCAAGCAGCAGGGCCGCGCCTGCGCTTTCCATCAGTTCGTCCGTCACGGCGGAGCGGTTGACGAGGCAGAACAGAACCCCGAGCCCGATGAGCGTGAACGTCACCTGGCTGAGCAGTTCGATCGTCAGGTCGCAGATGGTCGATGCCGCCGCCCGGCGCAGGCCCACCCCATGGCGGCGTGACAGCAGGCGCGCGGTAATGACCTCGCCGCCGACCTGCGCCACCGGAAGGAGGTTGTTGATCCCTTCGCGCGCGCAGCGCAGCGCAAGGAAATCGCCCAGCGGCAGGGGACGGCGGTGGCTTTCGGCCAGTATCTTCCACGCAAGGGCGGAGGCGCAGACCTGGGTTGCATGGAAGATGATGACGACCGCAATGCTCCATCCGCCCGTGGCGATCAGGGCAAGGATGTCATGCAGGCCGAAACGGGAGAGCATCCATACCGTCAGCCCGATCCCGAATGTTCCGGCGATGAAAGTGATCAGCCTCATCCGCCGTCCTCTTGTCGCGCGCCGTTGTCCATGTCGCGCGCGGGGCCACCGCGCGCGGGTGCGCTACAACCTTAACAGCCTCTTATTTTCTGTATCAATGCAAGACTTTCGACACAGGCGGCCACGGCCTCGCGTCCCTTGTTGTGGATGTCGTCGCGCGAACGCGCGATCGCCTGTTCATCGGTGTAGGTCGTTACCACCCCGAACGCGACCGGCACCTCGGTCGAAAGCGACGCCTGCATCAGGCCAATGGTGGCGCCAAGGCTGATGAACTCGAAATGCGCGGTCTCACCCTTGATGACGCAGCCAAGGCAGACCACCCCGTCGTAACGCCCGGTTTTCGCCAGCGTCTGCGCCAGCAGCGGCAGTTCATAGGCGCCGGGGGCATACATGACATCATCGTCGCGCATGGCGATGTCATGTTCACGCAGCCACGCCAGCGCGCCGTCACGCAGGCCATGGGTCACGTCTTCATTGAACCTGCTGACCACGATGGCCAGGCGCGGCGTCCGGGCGAAGGTCAGGTCCACGGTGGTGGAGGGGATGTTTGTACTCATCAACTGTTTCCTGAAGGGGGCCTCAGTCCGCGACCGGGGCGGTCGCGGGCAGGCAGAGCTTGTGGCCCATGCGGGTGCGCTTGGCATCCAGATAGGCGCGGTTGAACGGGTTGGGCGCGATGTCGAGGGCCATGCGCTTGCGCACGGTGAACCCGCGCTGCGTCAGGGCGCTGACCTTGTCGGGATTGTTGGTCATCAGGTCCAGCGCCCCGATTCCCAGCGCGCGCAGGATGTCGGCGGCGACGTTCCAGTCCCGCGCATCGGTGTCAAAGCCGAGGCGGTGATTGGCGTCCACGGTGTCGAGTCCCATGTCCTGCAGCGCATAGGCGCGGATCTTGTTCGCAAGCCCGATGCCGCGTCCCTCATGCCCCTGCAGGTAGACCAGCACGCCGGATTCCGCACGGTCGATCCGTTCCAGCGCCGCCTGAAGCTGCGCGCCGCAGTCGCAGCGCAGCGATCCCAGCGCATCGCCCGTGACACATTCGGAATGCAGCCGCACCAGCGGCACGGTCCCCTTTGCGTCGGGCTGGCCCTTGACCATCGCGACATGTTCCGTCCCGTCGGGCGCGCGGAAGGCGTGGATGATCATGTCCTCCCCGCCAAAGCGACTCGGCAGTCTCGCCTGCGCCACCTGCTCCACGCGCGGGAAGGGGGAGGCCGTCTCGCCCGGTGCGGCGCTCGCCTCGGCCCGGGCGCGCAGCCACGCCGCGAGTTCGGCGATGGAAAGGATCGGCAGTCCGTGCTTTGTGGCGAAGGGACGCAGGTCGTCCATGCGCGACATGGTGCCGTCGTCGTTCGTGATCTCGCAGATCACGGCGGCGGGGATCAGGCCTGCAAGGCGGGCGAGGTCGATCGAGGCCTCGGTATGGCCATCGCGTTCCAGCGTCCCGCCCGGCTTCGCGCGCAGCGGGAAGATATGCCCCGGCGAGACGAGGTCCGATGGCTGCGCATCCGGGGCCACGGCGGCAAGGATGGTGCGCGCGCGGTCGGCGGCCGAAATGCCGGTGGTCACGCCCTCGCGCGCCTCGATGGAGACGGTGAAGGCCGTGCCGCGCGGGCAGGTGTTGACCTGCGTCATCATCGGCAGGCCAAGCTGCGTCACGATGGCCGGGGCCAGCGGCATGCACACCAGGCCACGGGCATGGGTGATCATGAAATTGATCGCCTCCGGCGTGACAAGCTCGGCCGCCATCACCAGGTCGCCCTCGTTCTCGCGGTCCTCGTCATCGACAAGGATGACCATCCCGCCACGCCGGATCGTCGCGACCGCTTCTTCCAGCCGGGGGGGCATCAACGGTACTGGCATAATGACTCCACGTATTTTGCGATGACATCCACCTCCACGTTCACCTCCGCGCCGGGCGTCAGCGTGCCCAGCGTGGTGTGTTCCCACGTGTGGGGGATGATCATGAGTTCGATGCGGAATTCGTCAGGCCCGCCATCCTCGCCTGGGGCGCCGACGGCGTTGAGCGTCAGGCTGATGCCGTCAAGGGTGATCGACCCCTTGTCCACGAGGTAGCGGCGCAGGCGCGCGGGCACGGCAAAGGCGATGTGGCGGGCGTCCCCGTCCGGCGTGACCGACAGCAGGCGCGCGGTGGCGTCCACATGCCCCTGCACGATATGGCCCGACAGGCGTGTCGCAGGCGTGACCGCGCGTTCGAGGTTGACGCGCCGCCCCGGTGCGAGATGCCGCAGCGAGGTACAGTCCAGCGTTTCGGGACTGATGAAGAACGTGGCGTTGCCCGCCGGATCGAACGTCGTCACCGTCAGGCACACGCCATTGACCGCGATGCTTTCACCCAGCGACAGGTCCGCAATGCCGGTTGCCACCGCGACCTCCAGGTCGCGTTCGCCGCGCTGCGTCGTGGTGACGGTTCCCAGATGTTCTATGATCCCTGAAAACATGTCGCTCCTTTCGGGATATCCAGTTCGGGAAACAGGCATAGCGGCGTGTCATTGCCGTCGCGGATGGCGACGCCCATCGTCTCCGTCCCGTCAGGGTTCACCCCGATCGTCAGCCAGTCATCCCAGATGTCATGCATGCGCAGCGCCGACAGCAGGGTCGGCCCTGCCTCCACCAGCGCCCACATCGCCCCCGCCTGTCCCAGCAGGTCCGGCAGGTGCGTGATGTCGGTGCAGGTCCGCACGTCGAAGCCGCGTGCCTCGGCCTGCGCGATGTAGGCCGCATCCACCTGCCCGCGCGTGGTGCAGGCCACCAGCAGGCGCGCCCTGCGGCCCGGATGGTCGCTCACGCGCCGCACGTCGAGGCCGGGCCGGTCTGCCGCGATGGTGCCGGTGGCGGTCACCACGGCATCGGTCGCGCGGCGCAGGCGATGGGCGAGGTCGAGGGCCGCGGCGGAGGTAAAGGTCGTGCGGCCGACAGGGGGCACCATTGACCCATTGATGTCGAGCGCCTGCTTGACCGTGATCCATGCCCGTCCTGTGCGGGTCAGGCGGGCGAACGGGGCGATCAGGCCCCGGCACTGCCGCGCCAGTCCTGCGGCCTCCGGACCGCTCACATCGGACAGGAACCGCACGTCACATCCATGGTCACGCAGGTAATCCGCCCCACCGCCCGCGACATTGGGGTTCGGGTCCGCCGCCCCGATCCACACGGTGCGGATGGGGGTGCCCATGATGGCCTGCGAACACGGCCCGGTGCGGCCGGTGTGGTTGCAGGGTTCAAGGGTTACGACGATGGTATGGGCGCGTTCGATCAGGCCGAGTTCGCGGCACAGCGCGATGGCCCGGGCCTCCGCATGGGGGGTACCTGCACGATGGTGCGCGCCGGTGCACAGGATGGCGCCGGCAGCGTCCAGTATCGCACAGCCCACGGGCGGGTTGGGCGCCGTCGCGCCGACATGGCGTACGGCATCCGCCACCGCCGCGCGGAAGGCGTGTCCGATATGGGGGGGAAGTTCCTGCGCCCCAGTTCGTGTGCGTGCATGTCCGGCCGACATGTCCACGACGCTACTCTCCATCCACTATGCGGACGGACCCGGGGCGTACGACGCCTGCATGCCGCCCCCATGGCCGGGGACGGACATCCTGACATGCGTTCTCTATCATCCGGACTGTAACCGTCGGTCCCGGGGTCTCACCGGGTCTGCTGTCCCTGTCGGCCGATGCCGTCAGGCGCTCGCGGACTGATGGCGGGGCCGCAAGGCCCCGTCAAACACCGCCGGTGGGGAATTGCGCCCCGCCCCGAGAACGTCTGCGGACCGGTTCCCATGAACCGGCCCATCAACTGCGTTATAGTTTGGGAAGAATGACAGGCAATTGCAAGCCCCGTCCCCGATCACATTCGCCGAGAGGGGGGAAAGGTTCAGGGCTCTGCCCTGAAACCCGCCAAAGGGCATTGCCCTTTGGAAACCATAACCTGCTCAATGAATCTGGCTTCAGGGCCAAGGATTTTTTCGAATAAAAGTTTTTGGTGAAGCTTTTTTCAAAAAGCTTCAAGGAACGCCGCCTTTTCAAAGGCAGGACGACACCCGAAAACCCCTATTCCCCCGTCTCCGCCCGCTTGCGCGTCGGATGCCACAGGGAGGGCACCCGCCCGTGATGGCCGAAATTGACCAGGCGCGCTTCCTCCACCTCCAGATGGCCGAACAGGTGCGTGCGGATTGCCAGCACCGACAGCGACGCCCCCGCGAACGGGCCGATGGCATAGATCCAGAACGACGTCCACTGCCCCGAAAACACCGCCGGGGCAAAGCTGCGGGCAAGGTTGGAACTGTTGCCCGACAGCCATGCGGACACGGGGTTGAGCAGCAGGAAGAACAGGCCGCCCGCCCATGGCGTCAGTTCCTTGAAACGCGGATGGCCCGCCAGCCAGTAGAGCATGAGGATCAGCAGCGCCGTCAGCACCAGTTCCGTCACCAGCGGCCACAGGATGGGCACCTGCTGCGCGGGCACCGTCGCCGCGTATCCCGCCGCCGTCACCAGATGGCCCCAGAAGGGGAACAGTGTCGCGGCACAGGCCAGCAGCCATGTGCCAAGGCACGCGCCGATCACCTGCGCGATGATGTAGCCGCACAGGTCGATCCAGCCGAGTTTCCCCGCCAGCGCGAACGCCAGCGAGACCGACGGGTTCAGATGTGCGCCACTGACCTTGCCGAACGGGGTTATGGCCGCGACCGTGCCCGACAGGCCGAAGAACAGGCCGCACAGCGCGGTCTGGATGATGGGATGGGGGACAAGCCACGCCCCCACGATCCCCTGCGGCACCGTCAGCACCGCGACGGCGACAATGCCGCAGATCATCATGACCGCAGTCGCCACCATTTCGCAGCCATACAGTGTCCAGTGCAGGGGATGGTCGGGATGGGCGGCCCCGGACAGGGGGCGGTCCTCCTGCGTGGGGCGGTTCTTTCCGTGGGGAGCGGGGGATGATGAAGCAGGACTGATGTTCACGCCGCTTCCTTCCATGCAGTGACTGGCCCTTGCGCCGGAAAACTGGCGCGGACCCCTTGTCTACAGGAAGAAATGTTATGAAATATATATAATCATGCGAATATAAGATGCTGAATTCAATAATAATTAAATAACTGTTTTTCTTATTTTTATTGATGGACCAGCATCCCGCAAAGTGTATGCGACAAAAAACACGATCGTGACATGAAATACTTGTGTGCGCCCATATTGCCCGCGCCTTGCCTGTCGCTGTATCCGTCAGGGCTGTTGTCACACATGCGATGATGTTCTTTTAGCTGCTTTAGGGACTGCGTGCCGGACCGATGTGCTGTTGGCAGAAAATGCATGACCCTGTCCGCAACCGCGACGGGGAAGCCCCCCGCCGTGGGGCGGTGCGTGGCGCGGTCATGGCGCTGTCGGGGATTGTCGCGGCCTTTGCCGCCCTGCCGGCCCATGCCGACGACCTGAGCGAAATCCAGGCCATCCGTGAGGAGATGCGCAGGCTGGAGGCAAAGGTCGAACGGCTGGAGGCCCATCACGCCCATGCCCCGGGCAATGGCGGGCACGTGGTCGCAAGCCACGGCCTGCGGCAGAACAGCCTGTCGAGCAGTACGACGCCATCGCACCCCATCGACCCCCATGCCGTGCCCGACCTGCGGCACCTGTCGATCGGTGGTCCTGCCGTGTCCGCCGACAGCCAGACCGCGGCGGAGGAGGCGAACGAGGCGCTTCAGGACGCCAATGCGCAGCCGCAGCCACAACTGAACATGGATTCCTCCAGCCCGCTGTCGATCACCCAGACCGGCGTGGACAGCCTGCCGCCGGTCTTCCGCATTGGCGGCGTGTCGGTGCGTCTTGGCGGGTTCATCGACTTTTCCAACATCTATCGCAGCAAGAACCTGACCAGCGGCCCGGCCACAAGCTGGGGCAGCTTCCCCTACGCCAACAGTCCCAACGCCCATACCGGGGAATACCGTCCTTCGGCACAGTTGACGCGCCTCAGTGTGCTGCTGCAGGGGACGCCTACGGACCATCAGGTGCTTTCGGCCTATATCGAGACCGATTTCGGTGGCGCCGCCGGCACCGCCAACAGTTACCAGACCAACAGCTACACCCCGCGTATCCGCCAGGCCTACATGACCTACAGCGATACGAAATGGGGGTTCCATGTGCTGGCGGGGCAGGCGTGGAGCCTGACGACCGGATACACGCAGGGCCTCCTGTCGCGGCATGAGCAGTTGCCCCCCGTGGTGGACAACAACCAGATCCCCGGCATCGTCTTCACCCGCGTGCCCCAGATCCGCTTCATCAAGGATTTCGGCCGCAAATGGTGGGTCGGCCTGTCGTTCGAGGCCCCGCAGGTCGCCTTTGCGGAATCTGATGGCATGCTGGATGACGGCACGCTGCAGCCGGGCGTGGGCATGCGTGGCGGGACGGACATCCTGTACAACAATTCCGGCACCGGCATGCTCAACCCCGATGCCAAATACAGCATGGATGTCGCGCCCGACATCGTGCTGAAGGGTGCGCTCGATACCAAACTTGCCCATTACGAGGTCTATGGGCTGGCACGTTGGTTCAAGGCGCTGGAAAAGGCCTACAACACCAATTCGATCCGCGAGCGGATTTCCTTTGCCGGCGGTGTCGGCGGGGACATCACCGTCCATGCCATCCCCAAATACCTGCAGGTGACGGGCAACGTGCTGGCGGGCAGGGGGATCGGGCGCTATGGGCCGTCGATGATCTCCGACGCCACGTTCAAGGCCGACGGCACGCCCGCGCCCATTCCCGAACTGATCGGCAGCCTCGGGCTGATCGGGCATCCGACGAACAATGTGCTGCTCTATCTCTATGGCGGGATCGAGACGGCGGGCCGCAATACCTATCGTGGCCTCGACGGGCGGCAGTACGGCTATGGCGTGAGCGACCTCGACCTCGAATCGTGCGATATCGAGCAGATCACCTCCAGCACCTGCAACGCGCAGACCCGCACCATCGCCGACATGACGATCGGTGGATGGTGGCACATGCTGCAGGGCCGCTATGGCGCGGTGATGACCGGCGTGCAGTACACCTACGTCCACAAGATCGCATTCTCCGGCACGAACGGCGCGGGGCAGCGGATCGACCCGACCACCGGCGGCAACACGATCTACGTCACTTTCCGTTATCTGCCGTTTCAGTAAGCGGGGCATGCAGCGCGGTGAGGCAGTCCTCCACCTGATGGTTGAGGTGGATGTCATGCACCTTGCGCACGCCCGCGATCGCGCTGGCGCGCCAGCGCCGGGTCATGCCGGCATCGGCACAGATGCGCCCACCGCCCAGCACCGGCCCGTTGCCGGGGTCGAGGACCTGGAGCACCGCATGCGGATTATGCGCAAGCCCCCGTCGCAGCGCCGCCTGCAGGGCGCTGGCATGTGCGCTGTCGGTACTGGCGATCAGGTCGGGCACCAGTTCGATCCATCCGTCCCACCCGGCGGAGACGGCGCGGATCACATGCGGCCATGCCTGCTGCCGGTTCAGTTGCGCCACGCTTTCCCGTGCGCCGTTCTCGTGGATCTGCGTCGCAAGCCCCCGCGCGGTGAGCACGCGCGACGCCTCCACCGGGGCGCCGGGCGTCGCAGGGGTGCCGGCCGCAAGCGCGGTCAGCCCGATGGGCAGCGCAAGCAGCAGCCAGAACAGCACGAGGCGGGGGAGGGAGCGTATCCGCAAACTTTTTTCCCATGATGTTGTTGTTGAACCTGTAAGTGGCAAAAGACCGCGACTTCGTGGCAATCACGGGGCAGTGATGGGGAAAATCATGGGCACGGAGCGGTTGCGGGGGGCACGCCATATGCCTATAGCGTGCGGCAATATCCGCATTTCACCATTGTGCAGCGGGCACGGCCCGGCAGGCCGCGACATTTCCGGTTTTCCATCCGCCCTGCGTATGGGCATGTTCGTGATCCCGCCATATCCACCCACCAAGGAGAGACAAGACCGATGAGCGCCATTTCCACATCCGAGATCAGCCGCCTGCAGACCTGCCTGCGCCGCCTGCTCGGCTCCCCCGGCCTGACCGTCAACGCCCCGCCGCGTGCGGGCCTGTCGGTCGAACTTGCCGTCAATGGCGAGGTCGTGGGCACCATCCACCGTGACGAGGACGAGGGCGAAGTGTCCTACGCCGTGCACATGACGGTTCTGGAAGAAGACCTGCCGCCCGCGCGCTGAACCACGCCGCGCATTTCATGCGGGCCTGCGTGCCTGCGTTTTCCCCGGCCTGACCCGTAAGGATCAGTGCCGGGTGATGGCGGGGGGCTGGGCCTGCGTGGCGGAGGCTTCCATCAGTGGCTGCCGCGAGGTCGGCAGGTCGATGCGATGGATCTTCCACTGGAACGCATGGATGCGCATCTGCAGGCGCAGCGGCGTTTCGCGTTCATGGCCGGGCATGACGATGCTCGTCTCGAACAGGCCGGGCTTGACGAATCGCGCATGCACCCGCTGCACGAAGGCCAGCGGGGTGAAGGTCGCCGTCACCTGTCCCTGCGGGACAAGGTGGTCAACGATCTCGCCAAGGTTGTTTTCGGTCACGTTCGTGTCGATGGCGTTCGATACGGCGGTGGAGGCGAACGAGGCCCCGAATTCCGGCAGGTCGTCATCCGCCGGTTTTTCACCCAGCAGTTCACTGACCGCCTGTGTCTTGAGGCTGTCGCGCACGGAACCCCAGCGCAGCGTCTCCCCAAGGCCGTGCATGTCGTGGCTCTGGATGGCGGATGAAATCGACCACAGCGTGACGAAGGGCGAGGCGGCATACAGCGATGTCGCCGCGGCGAATGTCCCGGCACAGATCCAGCGCGCCTGCTGCCTGCGGAGTTCCGACAGCGCCGACGGGATTTTCATGCGGGAAAGAGAAGACATTGTTTTATATTCCCCCATGGTGGTTTCGCGGTCAGCCCGCACTATACTGGAAACATATCGGGCATGCATTGGTTTCATGAAATGACACCCATGACATCACGAAATTGTGATTTTATCAAGGGCTCCACGGGCCTTGAAACAACATCGGGCCGGGGGTGACGGATGGATTTTTCCGAAGACGAGATACAGCGCTACGCACGCCACATCCTCCTGCCGGAGGTCGGCGGCACGGGGCAGGAAACCCTGTTGAAATCCCGTGTCCTGATCATCGGGGCCGGGGGGCTTGGCTCCCCACTCGCGCTTTACCTTGCCGCCGCCGGCGTGGGGCGGATCGGTCTGGTGGATGACGATGTGGTGGACCTGTCGAACCTGCAGCGCCAGATCGCCCATGTCACGGCGCGGGTCGGCCATGCAAAAGTCGATTCGGCGGCGGAGGCGATGCGCGCGCTCAATCCCGGTGTCACGGTCGATTGTCATAACATCCGGCTGGGGCCGGACAATGTGCGCGAACTGGTGCGCGGATATGATATCGTGTGCGACGGGTGCGACAATTTCGCCACCCGCTACCTGCTGGCCGATGCGTGCGCGCTGGAACGCCGCACGCTGGTTTCCGCCGCGGTGCTGCGGTTCGAGGGGCAGCTTTCGACCTTCCGCCCGCATGACGGGGGGCCGTGCTATCGCTGCCTGTATCCGTCCGCCCCGCCCGTGGGGATGGTGCCGTCATGCGCGCAGGCCGGGGTGTTCGGTGCGGTGACCGGCGTGATGGGCACCCTGCAGGCGACGGAGGTGCTCAAGGAGCTCCTCGGCATCGGGGAGGGGCTGTCGGGACGCCTGCTGGTGTGGGATGCGCTGGCGATGCGGTTCCATACCATCCGCCTGTCGCGGGACCCGGACTGCCACCTGTGCGGGGACCATGCCACCATCCATGACCTTTCGGCCCATCACGGCGCGCCTGCCGGTGCGGCATGCGCGCATGACCCGGTGGCGGCATCGTGACGGCGGTGACACCCGGCGGCGGCGCGCCCGCGCCGGAGGATCTTGCGATCCTGCTGCTCGACGGGGGGTATGAACGGGCACATTATGCGCTGGTCCTTGCGGTGTCGGGGCTTGCGCTGGGGCGTTCGGTCGTGCTGTTCGCGGCGGGGGGCGGCGTGCAGGCGCTGGCGCGGGACTGGCGCGGATTGCGCGATGCGGGGCAGGATGCCCAGATGGCGGCACGCGGGGTCGCCACGTTCGAGACCCTGCGTGACGCGGTGGTGGAACTGGACTGCGACCTGCTGGCGTGCGAGGCGGGACTGAGGCTATGTGGTCTGCGGCACGAGGCGCTGCTGGCTTCGGTGCGTGTCGCGGGGGTGCCGACATTCCTGGATGCCGCCCGGGGGCGGCAGGTCATAACGTTATAAAAGGATCGAGGAACGCGATGGCGCAAGGCACGCGGCATGTTTGTGCACCGCATGTTTCCACCGCGCGGGCGGTGAACACTCTGGCGGCCTCCCGCTTCGGGATGCGGTCGCGTCACCTGTGGGGTGTCGCGCATGTCGCGGCCGTGCTGGTGCCCCTTCTGGGGGGCGGCATGACGTGGGGCGCGTATGCGGCGGCGACCGCGACAGCCTCCACCACGACGCAGGCGGACGCGCACCATGCCCATCATCATGGCGCGCACCATCACAAGGGAACGGCGGCGGAAAAGGAAAAGAAGGAGGCCCATGCCGGGCACAAGGCGGCCCACAGGCATGAGCATGCCGCCGCCGCGGCCACTGCCCCCCCTGCAGCGCCCGCACATCACCATCCCCACCCGGCGGCGGTCGCGGCCCCGGTTGCGGCGGGTGCTGCGGCAGCAGGTGCCGCCGCCGTCGCGTCCGGTGCCACCCCGCCCCCCGGCGCCGCCGGCATGGCCCCGGACAAGGGCAGCGTGACCGGCCTGCCACTGCCGCGCTTTGCCGCGTTCCGCGCGGACGAGGTCAACCTGCGCGCGGGACCGGGACAGCGTTATCCCATCGACTGGGTGTACCATCGTCGCGGCCTGCCGGTGAAGATCGAGCGTGAATTCGATGTCTGGCGTCTGGTGGAGGGCGCGGACGGGCAGAAAGGATGGGTGCATCAGGCAACCCTGGTGGGGACGCGCACGTTTGTCATACCGGGGCAGCCAGTCCAGGGTGATACGCAGCAGACCGGCCAGCCATCCGAAAAGGAAACGGATGTCATTGGCCGTGCCGACAGCCGCATCGTCGGGCACGTGGCTGACGCCGCGCAGGCGGCGGCCGTGCCCGGTGGCGTCATGCTGCGGGCGAAGGCCGATCCCACGTCCTCCATCGTCGCGGTGCTCAAGCCCGGAGTGGTGGGGACGCTGCGCCAGTGCCCGGCGGGTTCGGGCTGGTGCCAGGTCACGGTGAAGCAGTACTCCGGCTGGCTGGAACGCCAGGCGCTGTGGGGGCTGCTGCCGCAGGAAGTCATCGCGCCGTCCTGATTATGGTCGGGCGTGTGCGGTGACGGGGCATTCCCTGCTGCCTGCACGCCTGTCGGGCACGCATCGGGAATGTCGGTTCAGGCAAGGGCCGTGACGGGCGCATGTCGCGTCCGTCCGGCAAAGAGGATTCCCGATGGACCCTTTATTCGCGCATGACCAGCGACGCACCAAGATCGTGGCGACGCTGGGGCCGGCCACGTCCAGCTACGCTACCATACGTGCGCTGGCGGATGCCGGCGTCAATGTGTTCCGCCTCAATTTCTCCCATGGGCTGCACGCCGAACATGCGCAGCGCCATGCGACCATCCGCGCGGTGGAGGCTGAACTCCAGCGGCCGCTTGGCGTGCTGGCCGACCTGCAGGGGCCGAAGCTGCGGGTCGGCACCTTTGCCGAAGGCAGCGTCACCCTGCGGCCCGGCGCGATGTTCCGCCTCGACCTCGACGCCCGTCCCGGTGACGAGACGCGGGTCCACCTGCCGCATCCCGAAATCATCGAGGCCGCCGCGACCGGCAGCAGCCTGCTGCTTGATGACGGCAGGCTGCGGCTGGAGGTGTGCGAAAAGGGCGCGGATCACCTCCTGACGCAGGTGATGGTCGGCGGGCCGCTTTCGGACCGCAAGGGCGTCAACGTGCCCGATGTGGTCCTGCCGATTCCCGCCATTACCGAAAAGGACCGCGCGGACCTCGCCTTCGCCCTCGAACTGGGGGTGGAATATATCGGCCTGTCCTTTGTCCAACGCCCGGAGGACGTGCGCGAGGCGCGCGAACTGGTGGAGGGGCAGGCCTGGATCCTGACCAAGCTGGAAAAGCCGCAGGCCATGGAATGCGTGGATGAGGTCATAGCCCTGTCGGACGTGGTGATGGTGGCGCGCGGCGACCTTGGTGTCGAACTGCCGCCCGAACAGGTGCCGGTGGCGCAGAAGCAGATCATCCGCATCGCACGCCGCATGGGCCGTCCCGTCATCATCGCGACGCAGATGCTCGAAAGCATGGTCCACGCCCCGACCCCCACCCGGGCGGAGGCGTCGGATGTGGCGACGGCGGTGTTCGACGGGGCGGATGCGGTCATGCTGTCGGCGGAAACCGCCGTGGGCGATTACCCGCGTGAGGCGGTGGCGATGATGGACCGCATCGTACGCAGCGTGGAAGGGGATGCGGGATGGAACCTGACGATGCAGGCCGCCACCCCACCGCCGGTTGACAGTACGGTGGCCGATGCCATCGCCGCCGCGTCACGGCAGGTAGCGGTGTCGGTGGATGCGCCGGTCATCGTGGCCTTTACGCTGGCGGGGCGTACGGCGCTGCGCATTTCGCGCGAACGGCCCGACTGCGCCATCATTGGCCTGACGCCCACGGATGAAATCGCGCGCAGGCTGTGTGTCGCATGGGGCGTCGTCGCGCTGTCGGCGGGGCAGGAGGTGCCGGTCTATGGCATCGAGACCGTGGTGGACCAGGCGCTGGAGGCCGCAACACTGTCGCGCTGCGCCGGGCCGGGGGATGCGGTGGTCATTGCCGCGGGCCTGCCCTTTGGGGTTACCGGCAGCACCAATACCCTGCGTGTCGCACGGGTAAAATAAGGTAATAAAGCACTGATAAGTAATAAAAGTTTTTGGTGAAGCTTTTTTTAAAAAGCTTCAAGGACGTCGCCTTTTTCAAAAAAGGCAACACCCAGAAACTTTTATGAATTTCAGGCCTGATGGTTTTCGATCAGGGTGCGCCGGATGGCGCGCCCGCGTGTGATGCGATCGACGATGATCGTGTCATCCCCCCTGCGGATGGCGTCGGCCATGGCCTGCGCATCGGCCATGAACCGGTCGAGCATCTCCAGCAGCGCCTCACGGTTGTTGAGGAAGATGTCGCGCCACATCGTCGGGTCCGACGCCGCGATGCGGGTGAAGTCGCGAAAGCCCGACGCCGCGAAATCCAGCACTTCGGAGCGTGTTTCATCTGCAAGGTCGTCCGCCGTGCCGCAGATGGTGAAGGCCAGCAGGTGCGGCAGGTGGCTGACGATGGCGCAGACCCGGTCATGATGTTCGGGCGTCATGGTGCGCAGGCGCGCGCCCATCGCCTCCCACATGGCGGAAATACGCGCCACCGCATCCTTGGGCGTGTTCTCCAGCGGCAGCAGCAGGCACCAGCGGTTTTCAAACAGGCTGGGGAATCCCGCGTCCGGGCCGGAATATTCCGTGCCCGCCATCGGGTGCGCGGGCACGAAGGCGATATCGGGACGTGACGCCAGCGCAGGCAGCACGGCGTTGATGACCGAAACCTTGGTCGATCCCACCTCGCTCAGGATCGCGCCGTGCTTCATCGCGGGTGCGACCTGCGCCGCAACCGTGCCGATCACCCCCACCGGCACGCACAAAATCACGCAGTCCGCGTCGCGCACGGCCTCTTTCGCATCCTGCACCACCCGGTCGGCGATGCCGAGTTCACGCACCCGTTCGCAGACCTGCGGGTTGATGTCGCTGGCGACGAGTTCGCGCGCGATGCTGCGATCCAGCATGGCGCGGCGCAGGATGGACGAGCCGATCAGGCCCGGTCCGATGATGACCAGCCTGTCGAACAGGGGGGCGGAAGGTGTTGCGGTCATGGCGGCACCGGATGGGATCTGTGCGGGGCGGAAGGGCTACTTGCCCGGTGGGGTGGTGGACGGGGCGGCGACGGGGGAGGTTGCCTCCTTCGCTTCCTCGCGGTCCTGCTGCGGGGTGTGGCGCAGGCTGCGCATTTCCATGGCCTGCCATCCCAGCAGCATCGGGATGCCGATCACAAGTTCGCGCCCGCGCCGCAGCAGCGACAGGCCGAGCGAGATGGACGGCGCGATGCCAAAGGCCGAGCCCAGCGCGATATAGGCCGCTTCCTGCACGCCAAGCCCGGCAGGGACCAGGAAGGAGACGGACATGATGCCGCAGGCCACGCCCTCGATGGCGATGGCGCCGCTGAAGCTGAGCTTCGCGCCAAGGAAATAATACGCAACCCAGATCGTCGCGGCACTGCCCAGCCAGCCGATATAATGCAGGAATGCGGCCTCCGCGATGCGGCGGGGATGGGACCAGATCTCGTCAAAGCGTTCCTGCAGGCTGTCGGCGCTGCTCATCATCGCGTCCTGCCACTGCGTCGCCATGTTGTGGCCCAGCATGCGGCCCGCGCGCTTGAGCAGCGATCCCCCGTGCTGCTGCGTCCAGATGAACCCGCCGATTCCCATCGTCAGCAGCACAAGCCCGATGATCACCGGCTTGGCGAAGGGGCTGGACTGCTGGTGGGCGACAAGGCACAGCACGGCGGTCAGGATGAACAGGATCTGGCCCATCACCTCCGTCGTGATGTCCACGAGGTTCGCGCACGCCGCTTCCGGCCCGCTGATGGTGCGGCCGCGCCGCCCCGCGAACAGGTGGCTGGAGCATGTCGCGCGGATGCCGATCACCATCCCCCCGAGCTGGGAGAAGGGCAGGCATGACGCCGCCGCATCACGAATCATGCGCGAGACCAGCAGTTGGCGGACGGAAATGTCACGACAAGCCGCGTGCCATGCAAGACCCAGTATTGCATCGACTGCAAGCTGCGCCAGCACGGTCGCCATGAATCCGACGAAGCCGATCGACACGATCGCCTTCATGACGGAGCCCGCGCCAAGCCACGCCGTGCAACCGGTAAGTAGGGCCAGGCCAAGGAAGGCCAGCAGGATGGTAAGCTTTCTCAAGAAAGATCCGTAATGCGTCTGTTAAGCCGAAAAGCGGTCGCAATGTCCGCCCGAAGTGACAGTGCGGGCCTGACTTACACCACGACAGGGTCTGGCGCCACCGCGAGGTGTCGGGATAAATGGTAATTCCTGCTGGTTGCGAGTCCGTATCGCAATCTTGAATTCTGTCACGGAGTGCTCGTTCAGGTCATGACTGCCCCAACGCTCGTCACCGGTGCAACCGGTTTTGTCGGCTCTGCTGTCGCCCGCAACCTGCTGGAGCGTGGCCATTCGCTGCGCCTGATGGTGCGTAAGGGCAGTGATCTTACCAACCTGCGCGATATCCCGTGCGAACTGGTGGAGGGGGACCTGTCCACCCCGTCCACCTTCGACGCGGCGGTGCGCGGATGCCGCTACGTGTTCCACGTGGCCGCGGATTACCGGCTGTGGGTGCCCGATCCCGTGCCGATGATGATCGCCAACGTGGAGGGCACGCGCCAGCTCATGCTCGCGGCACAGCGCGCCGGCGTGGAGAAGATCGTCTACTGCTCCTCCGTCGCGGCGCTTGGCCTGATCGGCGACGGGACGGTGTGTGACGAGGAGACGCCGGTTCATGAACATGGCGTGATCGGGATCTACAAGCGCTCCAAATACCGTGCGGAGCAGGAAGTCCTGCGCCTGGTCCATGAACGTGCGCTGCCTGCCGTGATCGTGAACCCCTCCACCCCCGTCGGCCCGCGCGACATCAAGCCCACGCCCACGGGGCAGATGATCCTCGACTGCGCCGCGGGGCGGATGCCCGCCTATGTCGATACGGGCGTGAACATCGTCCATGTCGATGACGTGGCCGAAGGGCACGCGCTGGCGCTGGAGCGCGGGCGCCTGGGCGAGAAATACATCCTTGGCGGTCAGAACTACCTCCTGCGTGACCTGTTCGCCATGACGGCGGAAATCGCCGGTGTGGCGCCGCCGCGCATCCGCCTGCCGCAGGCGGTGATCTGGCCCATCGCCATCATCAGCGAATGGCTGTCGCGCATGTTCGGCATCGCCCCGCGTGTCACGCGCGAAATGCTGGCGATGTCGCACAAGAAGATGTTCTTCTCCTCCGACAAGGCGATCCGGGAACTGGGCTATTCCCCCCGTCCCGCGCGTGAAGCCGTCAAGGACGCCATCGACTGGTTCCGCCAGCATGGCATGCTCGATTGAGGTCCGCGACATGTTGCTCATCGCCGTTGCGGGGCTGGCGCTGGCCATCTGGGGGTGGCTGATCTTCTTCCACGGGCGTTTCTGGCAGGCCGGGCCGATCCTTGCCCCGGTGGCGGGCAGGGCGCTTGACCGCAGGCGGTGCCCCGATGTCTGCGTCGTGGTGCCCGCGCGCGATGAGGCACCGTCGATCAGGCAGTGTGTCTCCTCCCTGCTGGCGCAGGATTACCCGGGGGAGTTGCATGTCATCATCGTCGATGACGGCAGCACCGACGGGACGGGTAAGCTGGCGCGCAAGGTGGCCGACCCGAAAAAGCGCCTGACTGTGGTGACGGGCAAGTCCCGCCCGGCCGGATGGAGCGGCAAGCTGTGGGCCGTAAGCCAGGGCGTGGCCGAGGCCGCGCGCCTGTGCCCCGACAGCGATGGCTTCATCCTGCTGACGGATGCGGACATCACCCATGACCCGCGCCACATCTCCACCCTTGTGGCCAAGGCCGAAGGCTCCGGCCTTGATGAAGTGTCGGAGATGGTGGAGCTGAACTGCAAAAGCCCCGCCGAACGGATGCTGGTCCCGGCCTTCGTCTTCTTCTTCGCCCTGCTCTACCCCTTCGCCAGCGTGAACAACCCGCGCAGCAGGACGGCGGGTGCCGCGGGCGGGACGATCCTTGTGCGCCGCACGGCGCTGGCGCGCATCGGCGGGATCGACAGCCTGCGCGGTGCGCTGATCGACGACTGCACGCTGGCCGCGCGCATCAAGCATGGGGGCGGGAAGATCTTCCTGGGGCACAGTTGCCTTGCGCGCTCCATCCGGCCCTATCCCCATCCGCACGACATCTGGCGCATGGTGGCGCGCACGGCCTATGTGCAGTTGGGATATTCGCCGTGGATGCTGATGGGCACGGTGCTGGGCATGATCGTGGTGTGGATCGTGCCGATGGAACTCGCCCTGTTCACCCATGGCACGGCCTGCCTGCTTGGCGCGGCCGCATGGGTCATGTCGATGGCGTCGTACACCCCCACGCTGCGCCGGTTCAACCTGATGCCCGCATGGGCGCTGCTGCTGCCGGTCGTGGCCGCTTTCTATACGCTGGCGACCATCGGGTCGGCCATCAATCACCATCGGGGCCGGGGCGTGGTGTGGAAAAGTCGCGCCTATACCGATACCGATGGGGCAATCTCGACCTATATCCGTTCCGAAGGGAACGGTGCGGTCATGAACAGGACGATGACGGGGGATGACATAGGGTGAGTACAGCCGAACACGACGCATGGGGCAGCGAGGACGTATCGTCAGGCAAGGGCGCGGGGGACGAGAACTTTCCCGTAGGCTCCCTGCTGATCAGCCGCGACCAGCGTCCGAATGTCCACGCCTATTACGATTTCGCCCGCGTCATCGACGATATCGTGGACAGCACGAAGCTGGACCCGCAGGCGAAGATCGACCGCCTCAACGCCATGGAGGGCGTGGTGCGCGGCACGGTTGCCGCCCCCGCCCGCCCCGATGCGCAGACGGCGGTGAAGGTGCGCGAGATGTTCGCGCGCACCGGTGTCCCGGTGGAAACCGCGACCGACCTGATCGTCGCCTTCCGCCAGGACGCGGTCAAGAACCGGTATGAGACCTGGGACGAACTGCTGGAATACTGCCGCTATTCCGCCAATCCCGTGGGGCGCTTCCTGCTGGAACTGCATGGCGAGGGGCCGGAGACGGCAGGCCCGTCGGATGCGCTGTGCACGGCGCTGCAGGTCATCAACCACCTGCAGGACTGCGCCGATGACCTGCGTGCGCTCGACCGCTGCTACCTCCCGCGTGAATGGATGGAGCGCGAGGGCGCGAAGGTGGAGGACCTGTACGGACCCTTCGCCCTGCCCGCGCTGCGCCGGGTGTTCGACGCGATGCTGGACGGGGTGGATGTCCTCAATGACGAGGCCGCCCGCCTGCCCGCGCTGGTGCATGACCGGCGCATGCGCATGGAGTGCGCGGTGATCGTCGGCCTGTCGAAGCGCCTTGCCGCGCGCCTGCGCCGCGAGGACCCTCTGGCGGGGCGGGTCAAGCTGTCGCGTGGCGACGTGCTGGCGGCGATGGGCGGTGCGCTGCGCGTCATCCGCCGCTGAAGCCGGGCAGGCCGGGTTGGCGGATGGATTTTGCCGTTGGGGGAATTGCCGTTAAAGAACGTCCGGCAGACATTGTGAACCTTGGATTGAACGGAAAACGCGGGGATGGTTTTTTTGCGCGCGCGGCATGATGGCACGACGCCCCTGGGATGCGACCCCACGGACCTTGCGCAGGTCGAGGCGGTGGTGAAGGCGTCGGGCACGTCCTTTGGCAAGGGCATGCAGATCCTGCCGCCGGACCGGCGGTACGGGATGTATGCCGTCTATGCCTTCTGTCGCCTGGTCGATGACATAGCCGATGATGAGGGCGAGGCGCAGGACAAGAGCGACCGGCTCGACGCATGGCGCGCGCGGATCGCGCGGCTGTATGCGGGACAGGCGGACGACGCGCTTGATCGCGTGCTGCTGGCGACCATCCGCATGTTCGGCCTGCGGCAGGAGGATTTCAATGCCGTGATCGACGGCATGGAAATGGATGCGCGCGGCCCCATCGTCGCCCCGGACGAGGCGACGTTCGACCTGTATTGCGACCGCGTCGCCTCCGCCGTGGGGCGCCTGTCGGTGCGGGTGTTCGGCGATGCCTCGGCCGAAGCTGACAGGGTCGCCTATCACCTTGGGCGCGCATTGCAGATCACCAACATCCTGCGTGACGTGGCGGAGGATGCGCGGATCGGGCGTCTGTACCTGCCTGCCGAACTGCTGTCGCGGTTCGATGTGCCGCTGACGCCGGAAGGTGCGTGCCACGCGCCGGGACTGGATTCGGTGGGGCGCATCCTGGCCGGGCGGGCGCGTGACCATTTCCGCGCCGCCGATGCCGCGATGCGCCGGTGCAACCGCCGCGCCATGCGTCCCGCGCGTGTGATGGAGGCGACCTATGCCGCGATCCTCGCAGCACAGGAACGTCAGGGATGGCGCGACCTGTCGCATCGTGTGTCGCTCTCACGCCCGCGCAAGCTGCTGATTGCCGCCCGCGCACTGGTGGCCTGATCCATGAGCGGGCATATCCATATCGTCGGCGGTGGCCTTGCCGGCCTGTCGGCGGCGGTCGAACTGGCCGGGGTGGGGGAACATGTTTCGCTGTACGAGGCCGGGCCGGCCTGTGGCGGGCGGGCGCGTTCGTATGAGGACAGGCACCTTGGCTGCCGTATCGACAATGGCAATCACCTGCTGCTGTCGGGCAACCGGGCGGTCAACCGCTATCTTGGCCTGATTGGCGCGCAGGATACGCTGACGGGACCGTCGCGCCCGGTCTTTCCCTTCATGGACCTTGGGGACAGGGCACGCTGGACGCTGGACCTGTCGCGCGGGAAAATCCCGCTATGGGTGCTGTCGCGCCGTCGCCGCGTGCCGGGCATGCGACTGGGTGAACTGCGCAGCCTGATGCGCCTGATGGAGGCGGACCCCGACGTCGTGGTGTCGGAATGCCTGCAACCCGGCGCACTGTCATCGCGCCTGCTGGAACCGTTTGCGATTTCCGTCCTCAACACCATGCCCGATGTCGGCAGTGCGGCCCTGCTGGGTGCGGTGGTGCGTGAAAGCCTGGCGCAGGGGGGACGACACTGCCTGCCGCGCTTCCCGCGTGAAGGGCTGTCCGAAAGTTTCGTCGATCCCGCGCTGTCGCACCTCGCGCTCATGAAGGCGGAGGTCCATACCGGCGTGCGCATCAGCGCGGTGGAGGTGGAGGACGGGCATGTCACGATGCTGCGCGCCACGGGGCAGGAGATCCCGGTCGGGCCGGGCGATGCGGTCATCATGGCGACGCCCGCGCCGGTTGCGTCCTCCCTGCTTGACGGGCGCGTGCCCGGCTTCAGCGCCCCGGATGAGTTCGAGGCCATCGTGAACGCGCATTTCGCCCTGCCTTATGCCCCCGTGGCGACCGGCGCGCTGGCGCAGGCGCGCTTCATCGGCCTTGTGGGCGGCATCAGCGAATGGGTGTTCATCAAGGGGCATATCCTGTCGGTGACCGTCAGTGCCGCCAACCGTTACGCCGCATGCGATACCGATGCGCTGGCCCGCACCATCTGGGGTGAGGTGCGCGCGGCCCTTGATCCCGCGCTGACCGTTGCCCTGCCGGTGGAGATGCCCCCCATGCGCATCGTGCGGGAAAAGCGTGCGACCTTTGCCGCGACCCCTGCGCAGGACCGCCTGAGGCCGGGCACGCGCACGATGCTGCCGAACCTGATGCTGGCCGGGGACTGGACGGAAACCGGCCTGCCCGCCACAATCGAGGGGGCGCTGCGCTCCGGCGTTGCGGCCGCACGGGCCACCCGCCAGCGTCACGGCGGGTAAGGTCCCCTGATAAACTGATAAAAGTTTTTGGTGAAGCTTTTTGCAAAAAGCTTCAAAGAACGCCGCCTTTTTGAAAAAAGGCGGCACCCAAAAACTTTTTGAAATCTGGAACAGGCCCCTGTCGCAGGATGGGGGAGACATGGAACAATGGCGCAGAAACCCGAAACGACGACCCGCAAGGCCCCGGCCCGCAAGACCACCACGACGCGCAGGACGGCCGCGACACGTGCGGTAAAGCTGGATGCGCCCCTGCCTGCGGCGGACCTCGATGCTGCCGTCACCCGTGCTCAGGCCGCGCTGGGACAGCGGCAGGATGCGGACGGGCACTGGGTTTTCGATCTGGAGGCCGACGCCACCATCCCGGCCGAATATGTCCTGCTGGAACATTTCCTCGACCGGATCGACCCTGCGCTGGAAAAGCGGATCGGTGTCTACCTGCGCCGCATCCAGGGTGCGCATGGTGGCTGGCCCCTGTATGAAAATGGCGAATTCGACCTCTCCGCATCGGTGAAGGCGTATTTCGCGCTCAAGGCTGTTGGTGACGACCTCAACGCCCCGCACATGGTCCGCGCGCGTGAGGCGATCCTGAGCCATGGCGGCGCGGAACGCACCAACGTCTTCACCCGCCTGCAGCTTGCCCTGTTTGGCGAGGTGCCGTGGCATGCCGCGCCTGCCATGCCGGTCGAACTGATGCTGATGCCGCGCAGGGCGCTGTTTTCGATATGGAACATGTCGTACTGGTCGCGCACGGTCATTGCCCCCCTGCTGGTGCTGGGGGCGGTGCGGCCATGCGCGCTCAATCCGCGCGGCATCCATATCCCCGAACTGTTCGTCACCCCGCCGGACAGGGTGCGTGACTGGGTCCGGGGGCCGTACCGCTCCCGCTGGGGATATGTGTTCCAGTATCTGGACAGGGTGCTGCACCCGGCGGAGCGGTTTTTCCCGCGCAAAACCCGCCGTCGCGCCATCCGTGCCGCCGTGGACTTTATTGAAAAGCGCCTCAACGGCGTGGACGGACTGGGCGCGATCTATCCCGCCATGGCCAATACGGTCATGATGTTCCGCGCGCTTGGCGTGCCCGACAGCGACCCGCGCGCGGTGACGGCGTGGGAGGCGGTGCAGCGCCTGCTGGTCAACCAGGGCAAGGAAACCTATTGCCAGCCCTGCGTGTCGCCCATCTGGGATACCGGCCTTGCGGGGCACGCCATGATGGAATCCGCCGCCGGTCCCGATGGCATCGCGCCTGAGGAGACGAAGCGGAAACTGGCGAAGGCCACCGAATGGCTGCGTGGCCGCCAGATCCTTGATGTGAAGGGCGACTGGGCGATGAACAGCCCGGATGTGAAGCCCGGTGGCTGGGCGTTCCAGTACAACAACGACTACTACCCCGACGTGGACGATACGGCGGTGGTCGGCATGCTGCTGCACCGTGAGGGCGATCCCGCGAATGCCGAGGCGGTGGAGCGCGCGCGTCACTGGATCATCGGCATGCAGAGCAGCAATGGCGGATGGGGCGCGTTCGACATCGACAATGACCTCGACGTGCTCAACCACATTCCCTTTGCCGATCATGGCGCGTTGCTTGACCCGCCGACCGCCGATGTCACGGCGCGCTGCATTTCCTTCCTCGCACAGCTTGATAACTGGGAAGACCGCCCGTGCATCGAACGCGGCCTTGATTACCTGCGCAGGGAGCAGGAGGCGGACGGGTCGTGGTTCGGCCGGTGGGGCACCAACTACATCTATGGCACATGGTCGGTGCTGTGTGCGCTGAACGTGGCGAATGTGCCAAAGGACGACCCGATGGTCATCCGCGCCACCGACTGGCTGCGGCGCAAGCAGCGCGCCGATGGTGGCTGGGGCGAAGGCTGCGAGTCCTATGAAGGCGGCCCGCATGGCGAATATGGGCAGAGCCTGCCGTCGCAGACCGCATGGGCCGTGCTGGGCATGATGGCGGCCGGCCTGAAGGATGACAGGGCGGTCGCGCGCGGGGTGGCGTATCTGGCGCGCACGCAGGGCAAGGACGGCGAATGGGCGGAAGAGCCGTATAACGCCGTCGGTTTCCCCAAGGTGTTCTACCTGCGGTATCATGGATACCGGCAGTTCTTCCCGCTGATGGCGCTGTCGCGCTATCGCAACCTGCACAACAGCAACAGCGGCCATGTGGGGTACGGATTCTGATCATGGACAACAGCAGCCAGGCCACGGCGGTGGCGCCTTTCACCCGTCTCGGGATCGTGGTCGGGATGGAGGCCGAGGCCGCCCTGATCCGCCCGTTCTTCCCCGCCGCGCGATTTGGCATCAGTGGCGCGACGCTGGATGGTGCGCGGCGTGCGACCTCCATCCTGCTGACGTCCGGGGTGGATGCGGTGCTGTCGTTCGGGCTTGCCGCCGGACTGGACCCGGCGCTGTATCCGGGGATCGTTCTGCTGCCGCGCCATGTCGTGGTCGATGGCACGCGCATTCCGACCGATCCGGCCCTTTCCGACTGGCTCGGGCAGGGATTGCGGACCGTGCGGCGCGGGGACCTGCTACACAGTGATGTGATCGTCTCCGACCGGAAGGAGAAGGCCGAACTGTTCGCCCAGAGCGGGTGCGAAGGGCTGGATATGGAAAGCGGCGTGGTGGCGACGCTGTGTTCGGAGCGCAAGGTACCGTTCGCGGTCCTGCGTATCGTGTGCGACCCGGCGGACCGCACGCTGCCGCCCGCCGCCGTGGTGGCGTTGCAGCCGGGCGGGGGAATCGCGCTTGGGGCGATCCTGCGCAATGTGCTGGCCCATCCGGGGCAGATCCCGGCCCTGATCGCAGTGGGGCGGGACGCGGGCATGGCCCGCAAGGCCGCGCGCGCCATGTTGCGGCGGCGGTTTGACCCGGACTGATGGGGGGCGCCTTTGTCTGGGAAAGGCGGCGTTCTTTTTGAAGCTTTTTGAAAAAAGCTTCACCAAAAACTTTTATTATTTCAGGCAGTTATCTGGACTGCCTTTTGAGGTGTTTGCTGACGGGCCGGTTTCCAAAGGGCAATGCCCTTTGGCGGGTCAAGGGCAGCGCCCTTGAAGATGACGTGTCGTCACGCATAGGCGCTATGTGGCTTCCCATGCAGGTACCGGGCATCAGCCATATGTGGAATATCGCGCTGTTTTTGCGCTACGTTTCAAATAATGACAGCAATCCGGCGCGGGTACCGCACGTTCGCGATGCAGCACCGGCAATGCGGAATTGATTCGCGTCAATGTGTCGCGGGTTCGATAGTCGATAGGATGTCGCCGGTTATCGGGAAAGGAAAGACGGGCATGACAAAGGCTGTTCTGGCATTGAATGCAGGGTCATCCAGCCTGAAATTCGCCCTGTTCCGCATCGACCCGACCGATACCCCCGCAAGCCCCAGCCACCGCATCGCCTCGGGCGAGGTGGAGGGCATCGGCACCCATCCGCATTTCCGCGCCAAGGATGCCAGTGGCAAGGTCCTGATTGATGAAAGCTGGGACGCCCATGCGGGTGGCCCGGATGCCCACCATGGTCCCATGGCCACCCTGATGGAGTGGGTGGGGCAGCATCTTGGCGGGATCGAACTGATGGGGGTGGGGCACCGCGTCGTCCATGGCGGGCCGAATTTCATCCGCCCGGTGCGCATCACGCCCGATGTGCTGGCCGCCCTGTCGGCACTGACGCCGTTCGCCCCGCTGCACCAGCCCGGCAGCCTCGCGCCCGCCCGCGCCCTGATGGCGCAGCGGCCGGACCTGCCGCAGGTCGCGTGCTTCGATACCGCTTTCCACCACACCATGCCCGCTGTTGCGCAGGCGCAGGCCCTGCCGCGTTCCTATGCCGACAAGGGGGTGCGGCGGTACGGGTTCCATGGGCTGTCATACGAATATATCGCCAACTGCCTGCGCGAACGCGCGCCGCGCCTTGCGGCGGGGCGCTGCATCGTGGCGCATGTCGGCAGCGGGGCCAGCCTGTGCGCCCTGCATGAAGGGCACAGCATCGACACGACGATGGGCTTTTCGGTGCTCGACGGCCTGATGATGGGCACGCGCTGCGGCCATCTCGATCCCGGTGTGATCCTCTACATGCTCAAGGAAGAGGGGCTGGGCGCGGCCGAGGTCGAGACGGTGCTGTATCACCATTCCGGCCTGCTGGGCATGTCGGGCGTGTCGAACGACATGCGCGACCTGCATGCCCGCGCCGCCCACGATCCCGCCGTCAGCGCGGCGCTGGACCTGTTCGTCTACCGCTTCGTGCAGGAGGCGGGGATGATGGCCGCGTCGCTGCAGGGGCTGGACGGGCTGGTGTTCACGGCGGGCATTGGCGAAAATGACGCCATCGTGCGGGCCGCGATCTGTGCGCGGCTGCAATGGCTGGGGGTGCGGCTGGACGAGGCCGCGAATACCGCGAACAGCGAAATCATCAGCACATCCGACAGCACGGTCGAGGTGCGGGTCATTCCCACGGATGAGGAAACGACGATCCGCCGCCATGTGATGATGTGTCTGGCGTAACGGACACGGACAATTTGTTTCGAAAGGGACGCAGATGAGTGAGACAGCATCCGCCACGCCGTTATCGGCGCAGGAACTGGCGTTAATGAACAAGTGGTGGCACGCCGCCAACTACCTGTCGATTGCACAGATCTACCTGCTGGCCAACCCGCTCCTGCGTGAGCCGCTGAAGCTTGAGGACACCAAGCCGCGCCTGCTGGGGCACTGGGGCACGACGCCGGGACTGAACTTCCTGTATGTGCACCTCAACCGCATCATCCGTGAACAGGACCGCAGCATCCTGTTCGTCGCGGGACCGGGCCACGGGGCGCCGGGCGTCATCGCCAACACCTACCTTGAAGGCACCTATAGCGAGTATTTCCCCGAAGTGTCGCAGGACGCGGACGGGCTTGCGCGCCTGGTCAAGCAGTTCTCCTTCCCCGGCGGGATCCCGAGCCACGCTGCGCCGACGACGCCGGGTTCCATCAACGAAGGCGGCGAGCTTGGCTATTCCCTGTCACATGCCTATGGCGCGGTGTTCGACAATCCCGACCTGATCGCCGCCTGCGTCGTCGGCGATGGCGAGGCCGAGACCGGGCCACTGGCGACATCGTGGCACAGCAACAAGTTCCTTGACCCCAAGACCGATGGCGCGGTCCTGCCGATCCTGCACCTCAACGGCTACAAGATCGCGAACCCCACCGTGCTGGCGCGCATCTCGCCCGAGGAACTGCTCTCCCTGTTCAGGGGCTATGGCTACGACCCGATCGTGGTGGAAGGCGACGTGCCCGACGTGGTGCATCAGGCCATGGCAAGTGCGATGAACACCGCGTTCGCCCGCATCGACGCCATCCAGAAGGCCGCGCGCACCGAAGGCAAGACCGAACGGCCCGCATGGCCCATGATCATCATGCGCACGCCCAAGGGCTGGACCTGCCCCAAGACGGTGGACGGCCTGCGGGTCGAGGGCTACTGGCGCGCCCATCAGGTGCCCTTTACCGACATGGCCAACCCCGCGCACCTCAAGCTGCTTGACGAATGGCTGCACAGCTACAAGCCCGAAGAGCTGTTCGACGAAAACGGCACGCTGGTGCCCGAGGTCGCGGCACTGGCGCCCAAGGGCAACCGCCGCATGAGCGCCAATCCCCACGCCAATGGCGGCCTGCTGCGCCGGGACCTGCGCCTGCCGGATGTGGCCCCCTATGCCGTGACGGTGGAATCGCCGGGCCATGCGCTGGGTGAGGGTACGCGCGTGCTGGGCACGTGGCTGCGTGACGTGATGAAGGAAAACCTGCCGTCGCGTAATTTCCGCGTGCTGGCGCCGGATGAAAACAATTCCAACCGCCTTAACGCCGTGCTCGACGTCACGAACCGCGCATGGAACGCCGAGACGTTCGATTACGATGACCATCTGTCCGTTGATGGCCATGTGATGGAAATCCTGAGCGAGCATACCTGCCAGGGCTGGCTGGAAGGCTACCTGCTGACGGGCCGCCATGGCTTCATGTCGTGCTACGAGGCGTTCATCCACATCGTCGATTCGATGGTCAACCAGCATGCCAAGTGGATCAAGCAGGCGGATGAAGTGGCATGGCGCGCGCCGATCGCCTCTCTCAACTACCTGCTGACATCGCATGTCTGGCGTCAGGACCATAACGGGTTCAGCCATCAGGACCCCGGCTTCATCGACCATGTCCTGAACAAGAAGGCCAAGACCGTCCGCGTGTACCTGCCGCCCGATGCGAATACGCTGCTGTGCACGGCGAAGACCTGCCTGGAAAGCCGCGACCGCGTCAACGTCATCGTGGCGGGCAAGCAGCCTGAGCCGCAGTGGCTGGACATGAACTCCGCCATCGAGCATTGCGCGCAGGGAATCGGCATCTGGGAATGGGCCAGCAACGACAAGGGCGGTGAACCCGACGTCGTCATCGCCTGTGCCGGTGACGTGCCGACCATCGAGGCGCTGGCCGCGACACAGCTTCTGAACGAGCATCTGCCGGACCTGAAGGTGCGCGTCATCAACGTCGTGAACCTGCTGACGCTGCAGACCCCGCAGGAACATCCCGACGGTCTGGACGATGCATCGTTCGACAGCCTGTTCACGGTGGACAAGCCGGTGATCTTCGCCTTCCACGGCTATCCCGCGCTGATCCACAAGCTGATCTACAAGCGGACCAACTGCCGCAACTTCCACGTCCATGGCTATCGCGAGGAAGGTTCGACCACGACGCCGTTCGACATGACGGTGCGCAACAATCTGGACCGGTTCCATCTGGTGCAGAACGTGATCCGCCGTGTGCCGGCCCTTGCGGTCAAGGCGGCCTATGCCAACCAGTTGATCAATGACAAGCTGAACGAGCACAAGCGTTACGTCGCGCAGTACGGGCAGGACCTGCCGGAAGTGCGCAACTGGCGCTGGTCGTAAGGCACCAGCGATCTGGCCCGGATCATCCGATCCGGGTCCGGTGACTGGAGACCGGCAATGGGCATGGCCTGTTGCCGGTTTTTTTGTGGGTGGCGTTCTGGTTCTTCTTTGGGAAAAGGAGCGGAAGATTTCTGTATATGAAAAGACTGCTTATGAAATGTTGAGACAGTCATCCTGAAGTTTCCGGGTGCCGCCTTTTGATCGAAAAGGCGGCTGTTCTTCTGAAGCTTTTTGAAAAAAGCTTCACCAAAAACTTCTGAAAATCTTCCTGTCATTCCAGACAGGGCAAAAAATACCCGTCCCCGGTTATTTTTCGCATAACCGGGAACGGGTACTTCGGCCCGTTCGTTACGTATGGGCCGTCGTGTGGATTACTGCTGGAACAGATGCGCGAGGAAGTTCTGCTTCTCCAGCGAGATCGGCAGCGTGGTGTTGGTCAGCGCCACACCCTGCCAGCCCGCGCCGATGGCGGTATACAGGTCGATCGCATCCTGCAGCCGCTCCAGCCGCGCCATGGCCTCGGCGTTCTGCGCGTTCAGGGTGGTGCGCTCCGTGGTCAGGACTTCAAGGAACCCGACCAGACCGGCGCTGTAGAGCTTGCGGGCGCGCTCGCTCGCCAGGCTGCTGTCCTCGGCGGCCTTGGCCAGCAGTTCGGTATGTTCCTCGTCATCATGCCAAGCGGCCATTGCGTCCTCGACTTCCTTGAAGCCCTTGAGGACGGTCTGGCGGTAGTTCAGGCGGCTGGCTTCGGCGGCGGCCTGCGTCGCGCGCACCTGCGAGGTCATCTTGCCGCCATGCATCAGCGGCAGCGACGCCATCATCAGGAACTGCCAGCTCATGGTGGCGGCTTCCGTCATCTGCGACATGACCGATGCATTCGGGTTGAAGCTGATGGGGATGCTGAAATTGGGGTAAAGCTGCGACACCGCCATGCCGATCCGCGCCGTGGCCTCGGCATACTGGCGTTCGGCCGTGCGGATGTCAGGACGGTTGGCAAGGACGATGGAGGGCAGGGTGGCGGGGAATTCCGGCACCTTGGGCAGGGGCTTGGGCACCTTCAGTTCAATTTCGGACGTGCCGGGCATCTGCCCCATCAGCACGTCGATCGCATGCGTGATCTGGGAGATATGGGTCTTGAGCGGTTCGCGCGCGGCGGTCTGGGAATCCAGTTCCGCCTTGGCCTGCGCGATCTGCATGGTGTTGCCCACACCTTCGAGATACAGGCGGTTGGTCAGGTCATACGCATCCTGCGCCACATGGATGTTGTTGTTCGCGATTTCCAGCCGCAACTGCTGGTCACGCAGCATCATGTAATCGCTGGCCACTTCCGACAGGATCATGACCATCAGGGCGCGGCGTTCCTCGATCGTGGCCTGGACGGCGTATTTCTGCGCCTCCACGCTGCGGCGGATGCGGCCGAAGACGTCAAGCTGCCAGCTTCCGGCCATGCCATAGGTCAGGTAGTTCGCATCCGGGTGGTTGGCCGGGTTGCCGGGGCGGAGCGGCCAGTTTTCGATGTTGATCGAATACCGGACGTTACCGCCGCCCGCATCGGCGTCAAGCTGCGGATACCACTGCGATGCCTGCACGTCGCGGATCGCGCGTTCCGCAAGGATGTGCTGCCCCGCCGCCTGCAGGTCGTAATTGCCTGCGATCGCCTTGTCGATCAGCTTGTCGAGTTCAGGATCCTTGAACAGGTGCCACCACTGTTTCAGTTCCTTGTCGGTATCCTCGATCTCTTCCTTGGTCGCGGGATGGTCGTCCTCGGTGAAGCGGGCGGGCAGCTTCATGCGGTCGGGCTGGTAACGCGGCCCGACCGTGCAACCGGCCAGCAGCAGGGCAGCACTCAGGAACAGGCCGGTCTTGCGGGTGATCGTGGTGATATTCATCTTTGTGCCTGGCGCCTTACAGGTGGTCTTGCAACCACGTCGTCAGATGGCCGCGTTGCGTGCGGGACTGTGGGCCGACGCTGATGGTCGCCGTCATGCCCGCGGCAAGGGTGATGCTGTCGGGAACATGATCCAGATGGATGCGCACCGGAATACGCTGCGCCAGACGCACCCAGGTGAAGATCGGGCTGACGTCCTGCAGGCCAAGGCCGTCGGGCCTGCCGTTCTGGTCATTGATACCGCGTGCGATACTGACGACATGGCCGGGCAGGATGTCCTTGTATCCCATCAGCTTGACGCGTGCCTCGTCGCCGACATGCACGCCCCACATCTTCGTTTCCTCGAAATACCCGTTGACCCAGTAGGAGTCGGCGTCGATCACCGCAAGGCGCGCATGCCCCGCCGTCACGTAATCGCCCACCCGCAGGTTCAGGTTGGTGATGTTGCCGTTGACCGGCGAATACAGGATGGAGCGCTGCAGGTTCAGCTTCGCCAGGTCGAGTGCCGCGCGCGCCGCGTCAACGGCCGCGATCTGTGTCGCCACGTTGGAGTTGAAGACCTCCTGCTCTTCCGCCGAAACGATACCGCCCAGTCCCATGCGGCGGCGGGCATCGTTCTGCTTGAGCTTCAGGTCCTCGAGCGCACCGTCAAGGCGGGCCTGCGCCTCGCGGATGGCAAGGTGGAAGCGGACCGGGTCAAGCACGAACAGGGGGTCGCCCTTGTGGACGTACTGGTTGTCCACCACCGGCAGCTGGACCACCGTGCCGGACACTTCGGGGGCGACATCGACCACATAGACGCGCACACGTCCGTCACGTGTCCACGGGGCAATCATGTAGGTGTCCCATAAGGTGACGCCCATGACGATGGCCATCGCCACGACCGCCAGGGTCAGTACCACACGGATCAGGGTGCGCAAGAGAGGCATGGTGGATTCTCGAACCTTTTCGGCGACAGTCAGATGTACAGGATCATCAGGCAGAGGACGCAAGTGTAGAGCGCGACCTCGAACAGGGCGAGATGCCAGAACCATTTCATGATACCGCTCCACCATAACAGGGAGCGCAGCAGCATGGTTACAGGCAGTGCCGCGATGGCATAGACGACAATCGGTGCCATGAAGACACCGAAGAGGTTGAATTCGGTCAGCATCAGGCGGTTCTCATTCCGAACGGGCCAGTCGTGGACGATACGGGCAGGGTCAGGCGGTTGTCGGCGCCGGGCATGTCCGCCGCCATCTGTAGCGGACCATGGCGATGGAAGAAACCGGGGATTGCCCCGATCAGCAGCGATGCCTGTTCCAGGCACGCGGCAATGCGGCGTGTGGGCGTATGGGCGGGCAGTCCGCGGCGGTCAAGGTGCGACAGCAGCGTAAGCGCGGTCGCCCGCAGTGTCTGGACCGTCTGGGCCGGGTCGGAACGCAGGTAACGGAACGCGCCAAGCGCCTCCATCACGCGCACGCGGTCGTCCTCGTGAATGGCGGGCGAGGTGACAAGCGTGCGCAGCCGCACCAGCACCCGCCCCAGCGAGACCGCCATGAAGGCCGCATCCGTCAGTTCATAGACCCGCCCCGGCGGGGAAACGAGGGAGAAGCGCTGGATAATGCGCAGTATTTTCTGCATCTGCAGGTTCTCCCACACCGGCCATTCGATATGCTGGCCCAGTGGCCTGCGCGCCAGGTTTTCGGTCGCGCGCGCGATCGACGCCACCAGCCGCCCCGAGTCGAGGCGGTGATCGGCCGGCAGGATGACGCGGAACACCAGCGCGATGGACACCACGCCCAGCGCGAAGGCCAGCCATGTATTCATCAGCGAAAGGTCGCTGTAGGTAATGGGATTGCGGATCTGCACCATGGCGTTGAAGAACACGGCATAGCCGAATCCGCGCATTGCGTGGCGCGGATGGAACTGGATCCATATCCCCGGCAGCAGGCACACCGACAGCGACAGCCACAGCAGCGGATAGCCGTCGATGCGCGGCAGCAGGAAAGTCTGGCAGATGAAGGCGGCGGGAATGGCCGCCAGCGTACCGCTTGCGAACATCACGCTGGCGCGCGACGCCAGCGGGCTTGTCGCCAGCAGGCACGATGCCGGGATCAGGTAGGTCAGCATGTTCGCCCCGTGCGTCCAGCGGCAGACATACCAGAACAGGCAGCCCAGCAGCGTCACGCACGCGCCGCGCGTGCCGTTGCGCAGGGCGGCGGGCCAGTCGAAATACAGCTTCAGCCCGATGGGACGGACATGTTCCTGCGGCCCCATGAAATCATCCAGCGCCGCGCATAGCTGCGCCAGCACGTCGCGTTCATTGTCGATGAAGGCGATGGTCGGCAGGTCCTGCGTCTGTTCGCCCAGTTCGTCGAGTTCGGCCATCGCCGCGCGGATGCGCCGGCGGATGGGGCGCATGTTGTCGCGCGCCTCCAGGTGCAGGTCCTCGGGCGGGAGGGTCGCGAAATAACGCATGATCTCCTGGCGGATGTGACGCGCCGCGCGCGCCTGCGGCGTCAGCGGCGGCTCATCCTGCCAGATGGGGTGATGCGCGCTCAGCAGTCCCAGCAGGCGCGCAACGCCGCCACGCAGGCCACGCGCGCGCAGGCTGACGCTGTAATTGTCGGCGGCGGCGTATTCGATTGCCTCCACCAGGGCATTGGCCTGCGACAGCAGGCGCGCGCGCTGGTCATATGACGTGATGGACATGGCGCGGAACGACAGTGGCTGCCCTGCGTCATCGGGCATGGAGGTCGCATCGTTCCATGACGCATCGGTCGGCTGCGCAAAGTGCGAGGTGATGTTGCGCAGCACCTGGTCGATCTGGCGTATGACCTTTTCGGGGTGGCTGATGTTCGTCAGCAGGAAGACGAACGCCGTGCTCAGGATTCCCACCGTCACCGCCGACAGGCGCGACATCGCGGCCATGAAGATATGGTCCGGCTCGCTGAAGGCGGAGACGGAGATCAGGATGATGGTATAGCCCGTCAACACCGCCGCATATGCCTTGTAGAACCGCAGCAGGGTGGACACGCAGCACGCCAGCCCGATGATGAGCGACAGCCCCATGAAATACAGGACCGGCGATTGCGGGAACAGGGCCATCAGCGTGATGGCGGACGTCGCGCCGATGATCGTGCCGAAAATACGCCACACGCTTTTCGACACCATCGCGCCCACGACCGGGTTGGCGACGATCAGCACCGTCGTGACCGAGGACATCGGCGTCTGGAGTTGCAGGTCGAAGGCAAGGAACAGCGCAAGCCCCACCGCCAGCAGCGTGCGGATGCTGTAGGCAATCGTCGGGCGCACCGTCTTCCAGTCGGGGAAAACGAAGGTTCCCAGCCGGAGCAGGGGCTGTGACAGCGCGCCGTGGGGTGGGATCAGCCTCATGAACGGACGGAGGCCTCCGTCGCCATGCGGCCCGTGCACAGGTTGGCTTCGATCCGGTCGAACACGGAATAGCACGCCGTCAGTTCGGAATCCGAAATGCCCGACAGCAGGCGGTGCGACACGGCATCCACCGCATCGCGCACCTGGCGTTCGATGCGTTCGCCCTCCATCGTCAGGCGCACCAGCTTGGAGCGGCGGTCCTCCTGATCGCGGGAGCGGAACACGAGGCCACGGCGTTCCAGCACGTCAAGCAGGCGTGCGACGGACGGGGCCTCGATCTCAAGGGCGCGGGCAAGGTCGGTCTGGCGCACCGGCGGCAGCAGCAGGCCCAGATACAGGACGGGCCGCCAGGTGGCTTCGGTCAGGCCGTAATCGCGCAGGTCATGGTCCACCTGCCGCCGCCATGCCATGCCAAGGCGCGCCAGCCTGCGTCGGAAGGACCGTTCTCGTTCAAGGCGCTCGGTATCGGCCATTGCATCCTGCCAGCCGGGTTGGAAAAAATCATGAGCATGCAAACTATTTGCCTGCTTACGATTGCGTGCAGTCGCACGTTTCCAGAAAAACAGTCCGGGAGCCAATGCAATTTCGTCATGGATACCATCTGACAATGATGTGCATCAATGACGATGGCAGGGATGCGGCAGTCACGATGGCGGGGGCGGCGGCCCCCGATGTCGCGTCAGGCGCTGGGGCGACGTCCCGTCATGGTCCGGAACAGGTTCCAGATCGCACGGCCGGTATGGCGTGTCACCGGGCCGGCGACGGTGCCGACCACGGCGGACAGGGCCACCGTCTGGCGCAGTTCGTTAAGGGCGTGTTCGCGGGCGAAGCGGACACGGATTTCTTCGGGCGTCATGTAGGACCGCCGTCCCATGAAGGCGAACATGCATGCGGCGAGGATATCCACCGCAAAGACCGCACCCGACGCGCCGAGCACGCTGAAGCCGAAGGTCTGGTAGAAGAAGGCCCACAGCAGGGCGTGGCCGGTGATGGTCGCGAAACCGCCGAAAACGGCCGCGACAACCAGAAAGGCAGCCTGGCGGCCAAGGCGGATGGCCATCAATTTGCGTAGGGTGAGTTCCCCATCGATGATGGTCTTGCCGATTTCGCCTATTCTCATTGCTGTCGCGTGTCCTCTGGTTTCGTCAGGCTACCAAGCCTTATTTCGTGGCGCGGCCAAGAAAGTAGCCGATTACCGAGAAAATGGCGATAGCCAGAAAGGAACGTCCGCGCGAGCGCGACTTGGCCGGGGCCTCGGCGATTTCACGTGCGTTGGTGGCCAGGTGCTCGGCCTTTTCGACGGCGGTGTGCAGGGCGTGCTTGCCGTGCGTCTGCAGCAGGTTCTCGACGTGGGACTTCAGCGCCTGGAGGTCTTCGTGCGTAACGTGCTTGATGTCTGTCTTGGTCATTTTCTTGTCCTTGCAAAGGGGCGGGCCCGATGATCCTCTGGTAAGGAGGAAGGAAACACTTATAACCTTTTCCCTGGATAGTCAGGTTTCTGTTATCGCATGCCACCTTTCTCCTCACGACTGGTTGTTCGCAATCTCGCCACAATGGCCGGTACCGTGCCCTTCTCCTTTGGCGTTGGCGCCGGGGAGTGTCATGCCCTGCTGGGAACGCGGGGCGAATACCTGTCGATCGTGGCCGATGCGCTGGCCGGTCTCCGGCGTGCGCTCGACGGCAACGTGGTGGTGGGGGGGATCGACGTCACCAATCGTCCGCCCCTCACGCGGATGTGCGGATCATGGAGCGCGCGCGACCCGCTGTTCGCCCACCTGACGGTGTTCGCGAACCTGCTGTTCCCCCTGCGCGTGCGGGGCATCGCCCGTGCGGAGGCGTCCGACCGCGCGCGCCAGGCCGTCGCCCTGCTGGGTCTGGAGGGTCTGGAGGATCTGCGGCCCGACATGCTGGACGAGGAACAGACCCTGCGCGCGGGCCTTGCGCGCGTGCTGGTGACGGCGCCGCCGGTCATCGTGCTGGATGATCCCCTTGCCGCGCTGCCCCCAGACCGCCGCAGCAGCATGCGCAGCTTCCTTGGCCGACTGGTGCGCGCGCGTGACCTGTGCGTGGTGATGACCACCTGCGACCGTGACGATGCGCTGGTGATGGGGGATCGGATCGGATTCGTCCATGGTCCCGACCTGCTGCAGACGGGCACGGCGGCGGACTTGTTCGACCGGCCCGCATGTGATCGCGTCGCCACGGGCTTTGCCGATGCCAACGCCCTGACCGGGCGCGTGGACCGGATCGAGGACGATGTCGCGGTCATCCACCTTCCGGGGGGACTGACGGTGCAGGCCATGGCGGCCCCCGGCCTGGTGGAGGACAGCCTGTGTACCGTATGCGTGCGTCCCGACCGGATCGCGACCCTGTTCCCCGCGCGGCCGGGGGCGATGGGCAGCATTGCCGGCGAGGATGGCGAACCCGCGATGCTGCCGGCGGTGCTGGTGGACATGCGGCACATGGGCACCTACATCCGCATGCGCCTGAGGCTGTCGAACGGTGATGAAATGCTGGTGCGCCGTCCCCCGCTGCAGATCGTGTGCGGGGTGGAACCGGGGCGCCCGGCGCTGCTGGCGTGGCAGGCGGGGCAGGCTATTGCCTTTCCGTTCCGCCATGAAATGCGCTAGCGTCCGACGTGCCGTATTCCTGTGACCGTACCGGTGGTCATGCCGTCTTGCGAAGGTTCTTTCCGCTGTCTTCCCTGCTGTCTTTTCCGATGACCCGTGCGTGTCTTCCCACCCGTCTGTCGCTGCGTCGTGTGGCGTGCCTGTTCACCATGATGGCGCTGGCGGGGGGTGTGCTGGGGGCATCGGACGTGCATGCCCGCGTGGCGTCGCCCATCCATCGCAGGCACCTTGCCGTCCTGACCGTCGCGACACAGGACGACGCCCTGGGCAAGGTGCAGGACCGCGCCTATTTCCAGCCATTCGCCAGGAAGGCGGGAATCCGCGTTGTGCGCCGCACATGGGACGGGCAGGCGGCGACGCTGGCCGCGCATGCCGCGACGGAATCGACACCCGCCACATGGGCGGTGGTGTTTGGCGAGGACAGCGCGATTCGCACCTCGTGCATGCAGGGCAGCCTGGTGCGCCTGGCGGGCAGCGTGGACAATCCCGACGGGTGTGGCGTGGCCGCGCTGCATCCGGCCATCGTGCTGGCGTGGGATCGTGGCTGGCGGCCTTCGTCGCCGCGCTGGGCGGATTTCTGGAACATCGTGCGCTATCCCGGCAAGCGGGGGCTGCGGCGCGATCCGCGCTCCACGCTGGAAATCGCGCTGATGGCCGATGGCGTGGCGCCGCATGACGTGTATGACATGCTCTCCACCGGGCCGGGGATCGACCGGGCGTTCCGCAAGCTGACGCAGTTGCGCCCCTATATCACATGGTGGTCCACGCCCGAGGAGTCCGCCCGTCTGGTGGAAAATGGCAGCGTGCTGATGGGAAGTGTCTTCAGCAATGAAATCGCCAGCCTGCCCGCGCGTCGCCACGATATCGGCGTGCAGTGGGAGCAGAGCCTGGGCGAATGCCTGTCATGGGCCATGGTGCAGGGTGTGGCCCCGGCCATGGCGGGGCAGGCGCGTGACCTGCTGCATTATATAGTACAGCCCGAACAGAAGGATCGCTTTGCCGCCCTGTATCCCATGGGCCAGACGGCGGCCGGGTCGCCGGTGGGGGAACCCACGGCCGACCTGCCCATGAACCCGGACTTCTGGGGCGCGCACCTGCCGGACCTGTCGCAGCGTTTCGCCGACTGGCTGCATGGGCCTGCATGATGCCACCCCCACCCGTTCCCGATGGCCGCGGCATGCTGTTCCTCATGGCGGGGGAATGCGCGCTGACGGCGTTCATCATGGCGGCGCTGATTGTCGTGATGTGCATGCTGGCACGCCGGCGCATGCCGTGGGGGCCTGCGGCGGTGCAGGTCATGCTGCTGCTGGTGCTGCTGCCGGGGGTGGGCGGTGCGCTGTGCCTGCCGCGCCTGCTCGGGGCGGGG
>NZ_JABJWD010000031.1:0-37352 GCF_013155425.1 Gluconacetobacter entanii
GGGCGGGGGCGACCGGGGCGCTCGGGGTGGTAACGGGGACTGTCGTGGCGGGCGCTGCCACCGCAGGCGGCGTCGTGACGGTCGGGGTAACGGGCGCGGGGGCTACCGGCATGGCAGGTGCTGGCGTCACGGGCGCAGACGGCATGGCGGGCGCGGGTGTTGCCGGAGCAGAGGCCACGGGTGCTGCCTTTACGGATGTGGGCGATGCGGAAGCAACCGGGGTCGTTGCCACCGGGACCACGGGCGGCTTTGGCGCGACCGGGGCGGAAGCCGCCGGCACGGTGGGCGCGGTAGCGGGCGCCCCTGCCGTGACGGGCGGAACGACGCGCGTACGGCGCGTCACGGCGGGATGTGTGGCAGCACCCGCCGGGGGGGCACCAACGGGGGCGTTGGCTGGCGCGGCACTGGCCGACAGCGGCGCATTGTCGCGCCCGGAATAACGCGTGATGATCTGCCGCACGCCACCGGCCGCTTCCTCGCCCGCCGCTTCGGCGGCGTCGCCCCATTTCCCATCGAGCGTATGCGCGGCGATATCATGGATCTGGGTCGCCGCCCCGGCTTCCTTGCCGTGCGGGTCGGTCACGCGCCATGTCAGCGTCAGGCGCTGGCGTGCCGGGCCCGTGGCGGGCAACTGGGTCACGACCACGGTGCACAGGACGGTGAAATCGGCACCGCCCTGCGTATGCTGGACCTGGTCATGCGCATCGCGCAGGGAGGCGGAAAAGGCACGCGCAAGGGCCGCATCCCCATCGCCCGGCGCGCCCCGGACCCCCTGGAAAAACACATGGGCGGGCCGGTTCTTCAGGCTGTTGGGATCCTTCTGCATCTGGGCGGCCTGAATACCGGTCAGCAGGGCCGCAACCTCCGGCGCGGCCTGTGCCGCAGACGTCTGCATCACCGCGTCGGACCCGGCGGACCATGACGCGGCGGGCACGGGCGCGCCACTGGTCTGGCCCCGTACTTCGCCCTTGGGGGTAATCACGGCATAGGTCGGGACGACCACGTTTCCCTGCAGGGTCGCGGTCATGCGCAGCCACCAGTCCCCGGCCTTTGCAGGTTGTCCCACGGCGGGAACCGACTGGTCCAGCATGGCGGCGACCATGTCCTTCTGCCATGTCTGCGCGGCCATGTTGACCAGCAGCGCCTGCGTCGGCAACGGTACCGCAAGGCGCGCCGGCGGTGCATTCGCAAGCTGCGACTGGCCCGCGCCACGGAATGGATGCGGCACGTCGAGACACCCGGCAAGAAGGCACAGGCCCGACATCGTCAGGGCCCTTACGCCATGCCTGAAAAACTTTACCCTCATGACGGCATCATACATGGGGTATGGTGATTACTGAAATCTGGTGCCCGATCTTTCCCCCACCGGCCAGCGTGCGGCGGCGATGGCTGAAGAACCGCGCCTCGTCCGTCAGGGTATCGATACCCAGCGCGTCGGCCTGCCCCACGCCCGCACGGTGCAGGCGCGCCACGCAATAGCCGGCCAGGTCGAACTGGTAATGCCCCTCCCGCCGTGCGGGGGTGAAGAACATTTCCCCTGCGCCATCAAGCGCCAGCACGGCGTCGCGCATGTCCGCGCCCACCTCGTAACTGTCACGCGCGATGCACGGGCCGACAACGGCGCGGATGTCCATGGCGCGGCTTCCCAGCGCGCACATCGCGGCAACCGTCGCCTCCAGCACGCCTGCCGCCGCCCCGCGCCATCCGGCATGCGCCGCCCCCACCACATGCCCCCGCGCATCGGCGAACAGCACCGGCGCGCAATCGGCGGTAATGACGCCCAGCGCAAGGCCCGGGCGGGCACAGACCATGGCGTCGGCCCGCGCGCCCTGCCCTTCTTCCCACGGGGCGGTCACGCTGACGACGTCATTGCCATGCACCTGCGTCACGCCGAGGAGGTTTTCGGCCGCGACCCCGACCGTACGGGCGACCCGCGCACGGTTTTCACGCAGGGCGGCAGGATCGTCACCACTGCGCATGGAGCAGTTCAGCGATGCATACGGTCCCGTCGAAACCCCGCCAAGGCGGGTGAAAAACCCGTGCGGCACGTGATCGAGCAGTCCGGCACGCACGACCGGCCCCTCCAGTTGATCCTGTCCCAGTTGACCTTCCCCCTCCATGCGCGTCATCCGCCCTTTCCCATGTCCGCAGGCGACGGCGCAATGGGCGCGCATCCCTCGAACCCCGCCAGTTCCGTCATGCCGGGCGGTGTCATCGCCATGACGCGGAACAGGCCGCCCATGCGGTCCGGGGCGACAAGGCGCTGCGCGGCCTCGCTGACCTGTCGCGCGACCTCGGGCGACTGGTTGCGCGCAAGTTGCGCCGCACGGGGAAACAGGCCCAGCGCGGACAGGAACGCACCCTGCGTCACGCTGCCCCATGTGGCGCACCCGCCCGCGCGGGCCGCCGCCCCCAGTGCCGCGAAATCGACATGCGCCGTCAGGTCCGCCATGCCGGGGCGGGCCAGCGGCCAAGCCGGACGCCCGTCACGCAGCGCCTGCAGCGTATCGCCCCATCCCGGCCCGTCATATCCGTAATCGATGAACAGGGCGGCACCTTGCCCCTGCGCCAGCCGCCGTCCCAACTGGCGCGCAATCACCAGCGCGCCTTCGCAGGTTTCCAGCACCTCGCCTTCCGGAACGTCGCGTGTCGCAAGCGGGCCGCCAACGGGCAGGTCGGTGGCCGGGGCGGTGACAAACACCTCGCCCACAACACTGCGCTCGTCCCATCCCTGTGCGGTGCGCACGAACTGCCGGATGGGCAGCGCGTCAAGGAACTCATTGGCCAGCAGGATCATCGGCCCCGGCGGCAGGTCGGCCACCGCACCACACCAGGCAGGGGTGACAGCATCGGCATGGGGCGCCAGCGCCGTCGCCTGCGCGTCACGCAGGCGGGGGGACGTTTCGACCATGTGCACCCGCGCCGCCGCGTAACAGGCCGGGGCCACGCGCGCCAGCAGGCGCAGCGCATCGGCCATCAGCGTCCCGCGCCCCGGCCCGGCCTCCGCCAGCACGAAGGGCGTGGGCGCACCCATGCCCTGCCATGTCACCGCCACCCATGCACCCAGCAGTTCGCCAAACATCTGCGAGATTTCGGGCGCGGTGATGAAATCGGCAAATGGGTCGCGGCTACTGTAATAGGCCGCATTGGCGCGCGCCATGAACCGGTCCAGCCTGACAGGCGTGGCGGAGGCGGTCATCGCGCGGTGTCCCCGTCCTCCAGTTCCGGGGCATCGGGGGGCATCAGTTCCGTGCGTGCGGGACGCAGGCAGGCATTGAGCATCAGGCCCAGCCCGCCGATCGCCATGGGCACGCACAGGACCTGCCCCATGGTGACGCCAAATGGCAGAAATCCGATGAAGGAATCCGGTTCGCGGAACAGTTCGCACACCGTCCGCGCAATGGCGTAGCCGAACAGGAACAGCCCGGCGAGGAAGCCGGGATGCTCACGCACCTTCTGGCTGCGCGAGACCAGCCACATCACGCTGAACAGCACCAGCCCTTCGGCGAAGGCTTCATACAGTTCGGAAGGATGGCGCGGGATCGGGCCCGCGTCGGGGAAGACCATCGCCCATGGCAGGGAGGCCGGGGCCTCGCGTCCCCACAGTTCGCCATTGATGAAATTGGCGATCCGCCCCAGCCCGAGCCCGATGGGCACCACCGTGGTGATCCGGTCCGAAAAGCCGAGGAAGCTGAGATTGTTGCGCCACGTAAAGACGATCAGCGCGATAATCACGCCCGCCGCCCCGCCATGGAACGACATGCCCCCATGCCAGACCTCCAGGATCGCCTGCGGGTGGGTGATGTAGTATCCCGGCTGATAGAACAGGATGTAGCCCAGCCGCCCCCCCAGCACCACGCCCAGCGTCGCCCATGTCAGGAAGTCATCGACCTGCAGCGCCGTGGCCGCACGCGGCGGCAGCGCGACGAGGCGGCGCGCCACCCGCCATCCGACCACCAGCGCCACGATATAGGCCATCGCATACCAGCGCAGGCCGAACGGCCCGAAATGCACCATGACCGGGTCAAATTGCGGAAACATCAGGACAGGCAGCATGCAGCGACTTTCGCGATCAGGAATTGACGGGCGCGGGATGTGACTACGCCTTAAGGCTTTGAAATAATCCGCCGATCAGAAATTCCAAAAGTTTCGGGGTGCCGTCTTTTTTCCAAAAAGGCGGCGTCCGCTGGAGCTTTTTGAAAAAAGCTTCACCAAAAACTTTTATACTCTTCGGGATGTCATTGGGGACGACTTTTCAGGCAGTCTCTTAAAGATAGGGATCAGCGGCGGCAAGATAGTCGCGGACATAGTGTTTTACCCCCTGCGCCAGCGGTGTGAAGGGCTGCGCATATCCCGCCGTGCGCAGGCGCGTCATGTCGGCGCAGGTATAGGACTGGTACTGTCCATGCAGGGCGGCGGGCATGTCGATGAATTCGACCCGCCGCGCGACACCTGCGGCATCGCACACCGCATCTACAAGTTCGAGGCAGGTCCGCGCCACCCCGGTCCCGCAATTGAACAGCCCATGGACATGCTGATGGTCCAGCAGCCACAGCATGACCGACACCACATCGCCCACCCATATGAAATCGCGCGCCTGATGCCCGTCGGCCACCTCCGGCCGGTCGGAACGGAACAGTCGCGCCGGGCCACCTGCACGGATCTCGGCATATTTGGCATAGACCAGCGAGGCCATGGCCCCCTTGTGATATTCATTGGGACCATAGACGTTGAACAGCTTCAGCCCCGCCCATGACAGCCCCTGCAGGTCCCCCTGCGCCAGCCGGCGCTGCAGCAGACAGTCGAAGGCATGCTTGGACCATCCATACAGGCTGGTCGGGCGCAGCGTGGCCAGGTGCGCCGGGTCGTCGGAAAACATCCCCGGCCGGTCCGCCGCGCCATAGGTCGCGGCAGAGGAGGCATAGATGAAACGCGCTTCCTCCCGCGCGCACCATTCCAGCAGCCGCAGCGACAGGTCCACGTTGGTGCGCCACACGCGATCGCCATCGGCGGCAGTGGTGTCGTTGATCGCGCCAAGGTGGAAGACCGCCGTCACGTCGGGGCGACTGTCGAGGAAAGCGTCAAGCTCCCCCGGCGCGATCAGGAAATCCGGCACGTGCTTGCACAGATTATGCCACTTCCCGCCATTTCCCAGCGAATCGACAATGGCGGTCTGTTCCCCGCGCGCCTGCAATGCCTGATGCAGGCACGACCCGATGCACCCCGCCCCGCCCGTGATGATGATCATTGAACCACAAAATCCCATATGCCCGCGAACACCGCGACACCATGCCACAAACCGCAACAAAGACACCCCCCATGTCGGCATGGCGCGTTCCCCGCCGCCATGGCGCACGGATGACTTCGCGGCAGGTATGGGTCTATACTTGTGCCCCGCACGCCGCGACCCGGCGTGCCCCACCCATCCGGCCCATGCCTTAGGAGTTACGCGCGATGTCCGCCAGACCACGCATTTTTGATGATCTTGCCGGTGTTGCCGGCGGTGCCTTTTCCGCCCTCTCCGGCGTGCGCGAGGAAATCGGCGCCATGGTCCGCGCCCGCGTTGACGAGGCGCTGGCCAACCTGAACCTTGTCCGTCGCGACGAATTCGAGGTCGTGCGTGAAATGGCGACCCGCGCGCGAATCGCACAGGAAGCCATGGAAAAGCGGGTCGCGACCCTTGAAACCCGTGTCGCCGACCTCGAAGCCAGCATGACCACGCCCGCCGCCACCTCCTATCGCGGCTGAGAGCGACCGGCCATCCGACGCGGTACGCGCCATCGCGGGCGGCGCGGCCCCGCGCGGCGTTACCCCACGGGCCATGCGCCCGGCCATGCACCCGCCGCCGCGTCGTCACAGGCTTGCCACCACGCCCATACCGGCAATAGGGTGAAAAGACGTCCCCGCGCTTCCATTGTGGCGGGGGACGGGTTGCAGACGCTCGGGATCCAGCAGAGATGCCGGATTCCCTCCACGACGGCTTCGGGGAGTCCCACAATGCCTGCCTTGAATTTCACGACAACGCCCAAGGACTCCAACCCGCTCGATCTGATGGAACAGATCGTCGGCGGGTATGAATGGGCATTCGACCGGCGCAATGATTCGGAAATGGCGGCCGAGGCACCGGGCAAATGGTGCGATTACGGCCTGTTCTTCTCCTGGTCACGCGAAGTCAGTGCGATGCATTTCACCTGCACCTTCGACCTGAAGGTGCCGCATGCACAGCGGCGCAACCTGTTCGAACTGGTCGCGCTGGCGAACGAACGCCTGTGGATCGGGCATTTCGGCATGGACCTCGACAATGGCATGCCCCTGTTCCGCCATGCGGTGCTGCTGCGCGGCGCGCCGGGTGCCTCGGTCGAAAGCCTCGAGGACATGATCGACATCGCCCTGACGGAGTGTGAGCGTTTCTATCCCGCGTTCCAGTTCGTGCTGTGGGGGGGCAAGTCCCCGGCCGAGGCGCTTGAGGCGGCGATGCTCGACTGCGCGGGAATGGCGTGATGGCGGACGCGCAGGCCCCTTCGCTTCCGCCGGTCCTGCTGGTGGGATGCGGGAAGATGGGCGGTGCGATGCTGGAGGGATGGCTGGCGGAGGGGCTGGCCCCTTCCGTCGTCGTCGATCGGCATCGCGACACGCTGCCCGCGCCGCACCGCCTCGTCCGTGACGTGGCGGACCTGCCGGCGGATTTCCGCCCCGGCCTGATCGTGCTGGCCATGAAACCGCAGAAGGTGGCGGCGGCAATCGCCGCCATCGCGCCGTTCGCCACGCACGCACCGGTGCTGTCGGTGCTGGCGGGCAGGACGGTGGGCGGCCTGACGGACGCCCTGCGCGCCCACATGCCCGCCGGGGCGCAACCCGTGGTCATCCGCGCGATGCCCAACACCCCGGCGGCGGTGGGCGAAGGCATGACCGTCTCCTATGCCCCGCCCTGCGCCACGGCGGCGCAGCGCAGCCTGTGCGACCGTGTCCTGTCGGCGATCGGCCAGACCGCCTGGGTCGAACATGAAGACGAAATCGACGTCGTGACCGCGATCTCCGGCAGTGGTCCGGCCTACGTCTTCCTGCTTGCGGAACTTCTGGAACAGGCCGGCGTAGAAGGGGGACTGCCCCCTGCCCTTGCCCGCCAGATCGCGCGCCAGACGGTTTCGGGCGCGGGCGTACTGATGCAGCGCAGCGGACTCGACGCGGAACAGTTGCGCCGCAATGTCACCAGCCCCAATGGCACCACGGCGCAGGCGCTGTCGGTGCTGATGGCCCCGGACGCATGGCCCGCCACGCTGCGCGCGGCGATCCGGGCGGCAAGCCAGCGGGCGCGTGAACTTGCATCCTGAGACACGCGCAATATAACGACGGCAACCCGGCGGAACCTTTCGCCATTTCAAACCGGCGTCCGGCCCGTACCGTGCGGACATGGCGCGCCCTGGCAAACAAGACATCCGGAAGATCGTAATTTCCATGGACAACGACCAGTTTGACGATGCCCTTCTCCGCTCCGCGATGGAGCGTGCCGCCCTTTATGGCTGGCGGCGACTGACGGTTGTCGATGCCGCACGCGATGCGGGACTGAGTCTGGATGTCGCGCGCAAGCGCTTTCCGTTCAAGGCGAATATCCTGCTGACACTGGGCCGGCTTGCGGACGAGGCCGCGCTGGTGGATGACGGATCGACCGGTACACCGCGTGAAAAGCTGTTTGACCTGCTGATGCGGCGCATCGACGTGTTCCAGCAGTACCGCGCCGGTGTGCGTGCCGCGCTGCGCGCGCTGCCGTTCGATCCGCCACTGGCGCTGCTGCTGGGTGGGGCGACGGTCGAGAGCATGAAATGGATGCTCAGCGCCGCGGGCCTTGAGGTCGGCGGACTGGCGGGCGCGCTGCGCGTGCAGGCGCTGCTGGGGGCATGGACCGTGACGCTGCGCGCATGGGACAAGGATGACAGCATGGACATGGGCACCACCATGGCCACGCTGGACAAGGCGCTCGACAAGGCGCTGCGTTTCAGCGCGCTGCCCGGTGGGGCGAAGGCCGCAGGCGCGGCGGAAGGCCTTGGCGGTCTGGGCGGACAGGATTTCTCCACGGATCCCAGCGTGGACCTGCCGCTGGAACCGTCTGCCTGAAACCGTCCCTGAAACGCCTTTCCTGTGGATGGATGCTGTTGCCCCTTTACGCGAACCCGCTTCGCGCTTTAGAAGGGCGACAGCACTGACGAATCGGTCGTAACGATTGGGGCGTAGCCAAGCGGTAAGGCAGCGGATTTTGATTCCGCCATGCGGAGGTTCGAATCCTCCCGCCCCAGCCAGCCGGTTTTCCATGAAATGAATATCCCCCGCAGGATCGGGAATACGCGTCCTGCCTGCCATGGCCGGATCATGCTGGCCGCAGGCTGCCTCCTCATCAGGACGGCGGCGTTTTTGAAGCTTTTAAAAAAGCGTCACCAAGACCTTCCCCGTAATTGTGCGACGCCTTCCCTGCCCCAGTCCGCCATCGGGTCGCACGATCCATCCGCAGGGTAGCCAACCGTATGGAAAATGCGGGCGGCGCTGCTTGCGGTCCCGTATCGAATCGCGCGCAATGGCAGGCCATCGCCACTTCGCTTTGCGGCGCAATGCCATTGGGGGTACAGGAAACAGGACTTTTCCGGTACCAATTTTCTTATGTCTGATATGCACCTACCGCATTGATCTTACAGGTGTTCATATTTCACGCTGCCCCACCTGCACGATCGGGACAGGCAGAAAATATCCCACAAGACTGCCGCCCATCCATGACATGCCCGTCCTGTCCGCAGGCATCGTGCGGTCATGTCCCGGCCATATGCAGCAGGATATTCAGGACATGATGTAACAGCGTCACAAGATTGTGATTTAATCTGCCCGGAACACTTATTAAGCTTTTTTAAACTTATAAAGCAGATCATAAGTTTTTGATATTATTTCACGAATTTACAAGTCTACTTCTGGTGCCATGACAAAATCAGACTGTTGGATGCCGCTTTACGGCAATCAGTATCTTATTGGCCTTTTACAGCACCATGACCGTCCGTGCCGGGTCGGGTCCTGCGACCTGGATACGGACCCATGATGGCCTGCCCATACATCCGTATTTCATTTCCCGCTTTCCCGCCCGTACCGGCCCTGTTCCTGCGTGGCGGGGTCCTTCGCATTTCCCGTCTGTAATCTGGTTCGCATCTGAATCGTGGAGTTCGCCATGCCCCGGGACACCCTGGATGACACGCAGGTCACCGTCCTGCCTGCCCTTGAACAGACCATTCTGGGGGTCGTCCTTATTGATGAGACCAACACGGTCACATTCTTCAACAGCGCGGCCGAACGGCTGTGGAACTGCACGCGCGCGGATGTCCTGGGCCGCAATGTCAACGTGCTGGTCCCGCGCAAGATCCGCTCATCCCACGACGACCTGATCAAGCATAACCGCGACACCGGCATCAACAAGATCGTCGGCACCTCGCGCGAGGTGCAGGTGGAACGCTTCGACGGCACCAGTTTCTGGGCGGAACTGTCGCTGTCGCGCATCTCCGTCAGTGGCAAGATCGGCTACATGGCGCTGATCCGCGACATCTCGCAGGAGGTGGCGGACCGCGAGAAGATCCGCCTGCTCTCGCTCGTGGTACGCGAAACCGACCGTGGCGTGGTCATCCTCGATCCCGAATTCCGGCTGATCTACGTCAACCGCGCCTTTACCGACATGTTCGGCTATGAACCCAGCCACGTCATCGGCCATGGGCTGTCGGTCATCCTTGCGGGGGACACGACGGACATCAGCACGCTGAACCAGCTTCATAGCGGCGCGCAGAATGACAAGGGATTCAACCTCGACATCCGCGCGCGGCACAAGAACGGGCGCGACATCTGGGTTTCGGCCACGATGAACCCGGTGTTCGAGGACCACGGCGATATCGAGAACATCGTCGTCGTGCTGACGGACATCACGGAAAACCACTTCCTCGAGACGCTGCAGCGCGATGCGCTCGAGGCGATTTCCAGCGATCTCAGCCTGCGCGAGATCATGGATTTCATCTGCCGCCGCATCGAAAACAACGGCCTCGACGTGATGCCCGCCATCTTTACGGTGGACAACAATTCCAAGCTGAAATGCGTGGGCCGCGCCAGCCTGCCGCTGTCGCTTGTCGAACTGTTCGATTCCCTGGAAATCGGGCCGGATGTCGGCAGCAGCGGTGTCGCCGCCTATACCGGCAAGAGCATCACCTCCCCCGATATCGAGATCGACCCCAAATGGCTGACGCTGCGTTCGGCGGCGATGCGCAATGGCATCCGCGCCGCGTGGGCCACGCCCATCGTGCTGCGTGGTGGCCGGGTGGCCGGGGTGTTCACCCTGTATTTCCGCACCAAGCGCCAGCCGCAGGCCTGGTGCCAGAAGGCCGTCAATGCCAGCCTGCATCTGTGCACGCTGGCGCTGGAACGGTACGAGGCGAAGGAACATATCGCCAAGCTGTCGCATTTCGATACGCTGACGGGCCTGCCGAACCGGCTGTGGCTGCGCCAGCACCTCGACAAGATGCTGCGCCGTCCCACGCGCGGCAATTTCATGCTGCTGTCGCTGGGGCTGGATAATTTCAAGAACATCAATGACGTGTTCGGCCATGCGGCGGGCGACGACCTGATTTCCTACATCGCGACGCAACTGCGCGATGCGATCGGCATTGACGACACCATCGTGCGCTCTGGCGGGGACCAGTTCACGATCATCACCAGCGGCATCCAGCAGCATGCATCATCCCTGTCGGACATGATCCTGCGCCTGCTGTCACAGCCGATGCAGGTGGGTGATGTCTCCGTCACATTTTCCGCCAGCATCGGGATCAGTGTCTATCCCGAAAATGGCGAGACGGGGGAGACGCTGCTCAAGCATGCCGAAACGGCGATGTTCCAGGCAAAGGCGCATGGCGGGGGCAATTACTGCTTCTTCAGCCCCAAGATGAACCAGCAGGCGACCGATCGGCTGATCCTTGCGGCGGCGCTGCGCGATGCGATCGCCCATGACCGGCTACGCCTTGTCTATCAGCCACAGGTGCATGCCCGCACGGGCAAGATGTACGGGGTGGAAGCCCTGTCGCGCTGGAACGACCCGACGCTGGGCTTCATCTCGCCCGCGCGCTTCATTGCCGTGGCAGAGGAAACCGGACAGATCGAGGCGATCGGCAAGTGGTCGATGCGCGCGGCATGCCGCCAGATGGCCGAATGGATCCGCAACGGGATCGACATTCCCACCGTGTCGGTCAACCTGTCGCCGCTGCATTTCCGCGATGAGAAACTGCCCGAATTCGTGGCCGAAGTGCTGGAGGAAACGGGAATCCCGCCGGCACGCCTGATGGTGGAAATCACCGAAAGCACGATGATCGACAACTATGACCGCACCATCAAGGCCGCGCAGGCGCTGCGTGAACTGGGGGTGGGCATGTCGATGGACGATTTCGGGACCGGGTTCTCCAGCCTGTCGAACCTTGCGGGCCTGCCGGTCAACGAGGTGAAGATCGACCGCAGCTTCATGAACGGACTGGAAACCGTGGACAAGGTCCGCTCGGTCGTCACTGCGGTGATCCGCATTGGCCAGAGCCTTGGCATGACCGTGGTGGCCGAAGGGGTGGAGCACGAGGAACAGCGCCAGATCCTCGTCAACATGGATTGCGATGTGCTGCAGGGCTACATGTTCTCCAAGCCCCTCGCCTCCGAAGACCTCATCACATGGCTTGCCAGCTATACGCCCAAGGAAATCGCCCCGACCTGAGGGGAACTGGATAACGGATCAAAGTTTTTTGGGCGCCGCCTTTTTTCCAAGAAAGGCGGCGTCCCGCCGGGGTTACTGCACCTGCCCCTGCGCCATGCCGACCGGCATGGGGGCTGCGGGCCAGTACGCCTGCACGATTTCCTCCTGGATCTGGCGCAACTGGCACTGGATCCATTCCATGTATTCATGCAGGCCGCGACTGATGATCTCCTCGGCGGTCTGTTCCGCCAGGGTCACGCGCAGTTCCTCCACCCGTTCAAGGATGTGGCTGCCATGGCGCAGGCGGTATTCCCCCGCCAGCAGGCCCAGCGCGGAATGGACCTGACGCAGGCTGGTGGAAAGCGAGCGCGGGAACCCGTCATTCTTGAGCAGGAACCCCACAATGTTCACCGGCGTCATCCCCGATGGCAGCACACGGCGGAATGCGTGGTAGGCCGCAGCTGACCGCAGGACGGAGGTCCACTGGCTGATATCAATGTCCGACCCGACATCCGCCCCGCGCGGCAGCAGCGTGTGGTATTTGATGTCCAGCAGGCGGGTGATCTGGTCCGCGCGCTCAAGGTGCTTGCCAAGGACATAGAACAGCCACGCCTGATCGCGGTACAGCGTACCTTCGGTAATGCCGAAATGGGTCTGGCATTCCTGTTTCAGGCGCGTGCAGATGCCCGACAGGCTGCCCGCACGGATGTCGGTCGGCGTCAGGTCGCGCACCCATTGCGTAAAGACGTTGAGGTGCATCCACATTTCGGTGGAAATCAGCGGCCGCAGCGCGCGGGCATTTTCGCGCACCGCATGCGCCATCCCGGCGATGGAGCCGGGATTGTCGCGTTCGGTGATATAGAACCCCACCACCGCATGTTCCGATGCCTGTTCATGCATGGCGAAGAACCGGGCTTCGTCCGCGTTGATCTGCAGCACGGAATCCCATCCCGCATGGCCATTGCGCGGGCGGACAAAGGTGCCCGTGACCTCGATCAGGCGGGCAAGGTTTTCGATGCGCTCCATATAACGCGCCATCCATGTCATGCTCTCGGCATAACGTGACAGCAGGTTATGCAGCCCCGGCAGGACGGGCGTGGGAAAAACCGAAAGATTTGTCATGACGCAAGCACCCATGTGTCCTTTGAACCACCCCCCTGCGAGGAGTTGACCACCAGCGATCCCTTGCGCAGCGCCACGCGCGACAGGCCACCGGGCAGCACCCATGTCTCCTTGCCCGTCACGGCGAAGGGCCGCAGGTCAACATGTCGCGCCTCCAGCCCCGCCGGGCACAGCGTGGGGGAGACCGACAGGTTGATGACGGGCTGGCTGATGTAATTCGCGGGATCGGCCTGCAGGCGCGCACGGAAATCCTCAAGCTCGGCCAAGGTGGCGTGCGGGCCGATCAGCAGGCCATACCCACCGGATTCCCCGACCGGCTTGACCACCAGTTGGTCCAGATTCGCCAGCGTGTAGTCCAGTCCCGCCTTCTCCGCACAGATATGGGTCTCCACATTGTCAAGGATCGGGTCCTGATCCAGATAGTAGCGGATAATGCGCGGCATGTAGGCATAGACCGCCTTGTCATCGGCAACGCCCGTCCCGATGGCGTTGGCAATGGTGACGTTCCCCCGGCGATAGGCGTCCACCAGTCCCGGCACGCCCAGCAGGCTGTCGGGATTGAAGACCTGCGGGTCGAGGAAATCATCATTCAGGCGGCGATAGATCGTATGGACCGGCGACAGGCCGGCGACCGTGCGCATGAAGACGCGGCCCTCGACCACCACGAGGTCGCGCCCCTCCACCAGCGGGATGCCCATTTCACGCGCAAGGAAGACATGTTCGAAATACGCGGCGTTATAGATGCCCGGCGACAGCAGCACGACCTGCGGGTCGGCCACGCCATCGGGCGCGGTCTCCGCCAGTGCGCGGTGCAGGCGCAGGCCGTATTCGTCAACCGGGCGGATATCCAGCCCGGAGGCAAGGTCCGGCATCATGCGTAGCATCATATGCCGGTTTTCAATGACATAGGACACACCCGACGGCGTGCGGGCATTATCTTCGAGGATCAGGAAACGCCCGGCCGGATCACGCACGAGGTCGGTGCCGTTGACATGGACATAGACCCCGCCCGGCACGTCAAGCCCCACCATCGCGTCGCAGTAATTGGCATTGCCCAGCACCATTTCCGACGGGATGATCCCGTCACGCAGGATATGGCGGTCATGGTAGATGTCCCACAGGAACAGGTTGATCGCCTGCACGCGCTGGCGCACGCCGCGTTCCACATGGTCCCATTCCGCTGCCGTCAGGACGCGGGGCACCACGTCGAAGGGCAGGATGCGGTCGATGGCCTGGTTGTCGGTATAGACGGTAAAGGTGATGCCAAGGCGGTAAAGCTGCGCCTCCACCGCTGCGGTGCGACGGCGCAGTTCATCGAGGTCGAAATGCGCCAGCCGGTCACGCACGCAGCGCAGGCCGGGAGTGGCAAGGTCGGCACGGTTCATCAGTTCGCAAAAGGACGATGGCACGTCATATGTCGCAAACAGCCCGGCACCCCGTGTCTGGGTGCGTCCTACCGTATCATTCATGCCCCTGCTCCCGTACCCATGGCGGAAGGAGGATCAGGCGTGACGGAAACATGCCCACCCACCTGCCATTTCGTTACGCTGGTGACTTAGCGGAGCAAGAAAACACGTCCTTGCCAAGGTAAAATCTGCATTCCATTTTCTTTTTCGCCATTCCATCGACGAAATGACCGCCGCGTATGGCGCTGGCCGCAAACTCATGCAATGCATGGGGATCCCATGCCTGATACACGGTGCATGGCGGCCCGGAAACATGATGCCTTTGCTTGCACGACCTGCTTTCATGAAAGCCCCCCTGTGATGAACCGGCCCGTTACGCTGGTTCACCGGACAAGCTACCGTTACGACCGCCCGGTTTCCCTTGGCCCGCAGACCATCCGCCTGCGGCCGGATGCGACATGCCCGACGCCCATCCTGTCCTATGGCATGGACATCCAGCCCCACGGCCACCAGCGGACATGGCGGCAGGATGATTTCGGCAATCACGAGGCCTGCGTCACGTTCGACCGCAAGGTCCGGCATTTCGACATCACGGTGCGCCTGACGGCGGACCTTGCCCCCGTGCCCGCACCTCTGCACACCGATGCGCGCCCCGCCCCGCCCGTGGCCTTTACACAGCCGCTTCCCGCAGGCCCGCACCTGCGCGCCCTGCTGGCCGAAGTGGCAGGGATCCGGCATCCCGACCCGCTGGCGCGGCTGGAGGCGATCAACCGGATGATCGCCGCGCGCATCACCTACCGCACCCGCATGGAGGCCGGTGTCTGGGATGCGGAGGAAACCCTGACCCGCCAGACGGGGTCATGCCGTGACAGCGCGTGGCTGTTCATACAGGTCCTGCGCCATATGGGCATCGCCGCGCGCTTCGTGTCGGGATACCTGATCCAGCCCGATATCGACGACGCGACCTGCGACCTGCATGCCTGGGCACAGGCCCATGTCCCCGGCAGGGGATGGGTCGGATTCGACACCACATCGGGACTGCTGGCGTCACAGGGGCATATTCCCCTTGCGGCGGCGCTGGAGCCGGGACAGGTCGCCCCGGTCTCCGGACTGCTCGACAGTTGCAACGCGACACTCGACGTTTCAATGACGCTACATCATGGCGACGACACGAAGATCACTGATCTTAAAGGTCAATGAGATATAAGGGCTGTCAGGACCCACACGGGAATGCCATATCCTGACTTTCCCCATGGGGGTATGGCACATGCCCCCTTCGCGTTACGGAAAGCAAACAGCCGTGCAACTCTTTTCCTGCCAGTCCTGCGATCAGGTCCTGTTCTTCGAAAACACGGCCTGCGAACGCTGCGGGCACAAGCTGGGCTATATCCCGACCATCAACAGCCTGTCCGCGCTGACACCCGCCGATGATGGCCATGCATGGCATGCACTCGACCCACGGGCGGATGACGGCCCCTACCGTTTCTGCGCCAACCATGCACATGACGCCTGCAACTGGCTGATCCCCGCCAGCCAGCCCGGGCAGGAATTCTGCATCGCGTGCCAGTTCAACCGCACCATCCCCAACCTGTCGGTGCCCGGCAACCTGGAACGGTGGCGCAAGATCGAGGTCGCGAAACACCGGCTGTTCTACACGCTGCTGCGCCTGCACCTGCCGATGCATACCCGGCGGCAGGACCCGCGCGACGGCCTGGTCTTCGATTTCCTGGATGATGTTCCCGACGGCGCGCCGGTCATGACCGGGCACCAGAACGGCCTGATCACCATTGCCCTGCGCGAAGCCGATGATGCGCAGCGCGAGAAGATGCGCATGGAAATGGGGGAGCATTACCGCACGCTGCTGGGCCATTTCCGCCACGAGATCGGGCATTATTACTGGAACCTGCTGGTGCGCGACGGGCCGTGGCTGACGGAATGCCGGGCCATTTTCGGTGATGACCGCATGGATTACCAGCAGGCCCTGCAACGCCATTACGAAAATGGGCCACCGCAGGGATGGCGCACGCAGTATGTCAGCGAATACGCCACCTGCCACCCGTGGGAAGATTTCGCCGAGACATGGGCGCATTACCTGCACATCGTCTCCACGCTGGAGACGGCATGGGCCTATGGCATGACGGTGCGCGAACAGCCCGGCAATCCGCAGTCCCTGCGGGCGATGATGACCGACAACCCCTATGACGTGGCGACATTCGATACCATCGCGCAGGGATGGCTACCGCTGACCTATGCGGTCAACAGCCTCAACCGCTCCATGGGGCTGGCGGATTTCTACCCGTTCGTGCTGACACCGGCCATCCTGCGCAAACTGGCGTTCATCCACCAACTGGTACATGCCGCCCGCACGGAACAATAGAATGGGACCATTAAAAAAAACAGGGCAGGAATATCTGCCGCGCATAGCTAAGAGCCGCTATTGATGTCAGATTTATTAAAATAATGTGAAAGCAGTTTTTTGATTGCATCCATCTGTAACATTTGTACACATTAAAGACACTATAAGGTCGCGTTCGCAATGCCTTATTGTGTCGTAAACAGGAGGTACATTTTATGAAGTTCACACGTTTTCTGATGATTGCCGGTGTTGCTGGTGCCCTCGGCGCGTATGGCGTTCCCGCAATGGCGCAGGACAACACCAACAACAACGATCATCATGAATATCATCATGACGAGCAGGGTGATCACGGCGAACATCGCGATCATGAAGGCGAAAATGGCAATGAACACCGCGAAGGTGAGCACCATGAGGGTGAACACCACGAAGGCAAGCATCGCCATGGCCACCATGGTCACGACGAAAACAAGAGCAACTGATATGGCATGACCCCGCCCACCGGCGGGTCATGACTGACGGTGAAGGGGGAACTTCCTTATGGGGGGTCCCCCTTTTGCTATTTCAGGGACCGGTTTCATCCCCGGCAGGCAACTGCATGTCACGGCAGGCATCGCGCAGGATCGCCACGAAATGCGAAATCAGCGGGGAATGCTGCCCCGCGCGCATGGCGATCGCCAGGTCCGCCTTTGGCGCCTTCGGCCCGAGCGAGTGATAGGTCACCCCCCCCGAATGGATCTGGTGCAGCGATTGCGGCACCACGGAAATGCCAAGCCCCGCCGCGACAAGCGGCACGGTGGAGGCGATCTGCGGCGCCTGCTGCCCCATGCGCGGGGTGAACCCCGCATTCTGGCAGGCCGACAGGATGGCGTCATGAAATCCCGGCCCAAGTTCACGCGGGAAGATGATCAGCGGTTCATCGGCCAGCATCTCAAGCTCCAGACGCGGGCGGGAGGCCAGCGCGTGCCCCTTGGGCAGCGCCACAACCGTCGGTTCCGCCAGCAGGGGGGACACGATCAGTCCCTCCCCCCCGTCGGGCACGGGCGGGCGGACGATCGCGATATCTATGGCCCGGTCATGCAGCGCCTTGCGCAGGGCAGGCGTATTGCTTTCCTCCAGCGAGATGGTGACATCGGGCCATTCCTCGCGGAAGCGGCGCACGGTCTGCGGGATCAGCGGCAGCAGCGACACCGCCCCCGCCAGTCCGACCCGCAGGTGCCCGCGCTCACCACGGGCAAGGCCGGTCGCAATGGACAGGAACTGCTGCTGCATGCCAAGAATGGCCTTGGCCTGGTCCATCAGGACAACCCCCACATCCGTCAGGCGCACCCCGCGCGTCAGGCGCTGGAACAGCAGCACGCCAAGTTCATTTTCGAACTGCTTGATCTGCTGGCTCAGGGGGGGCTGTTCTATGCCCAACTGTTCCGCCGCGCGTGTGAAACTGCCGTTTTCCGCGACGGCGACAAAATAGCGAAGGTGTCTTAGATCCATTTGGCATATAAATAATATATGGAAACCTAGTTCAATATATATTTGACGCCATAACATACCATGCGCCACGTTCCCCCATCTGCTAAGGATGAGTGCTCCCTGATGAAGATTGGCCTGTTTATCCCCTGTTATATCGATGCTTTCTACCCGCAGGCCGGCATTGCCACGCTGGAGTTGCTGGAAAAGCTGGGACAGGATGTCGAATATCCGCTGGACCAGACATGCTGTGGGCAGCCGATGGGAAATTCCGGCTGCAATTCCGATGCCGCCGCCGCCGAAGCGCTGTTCGTGCGCAACTTCGCCCGGTTTGACAAGATCGTCATGCCGTCCGGCAGTTGCACACATCACGTACGCGACAATTTCGACGCCATCCCCCAGACCGACGAAGTCCGCCATGTGCGCGAAAACACCTATGAACTGGTGGAATTCCTGCATGACATCCTGAAGGTGGAGGAATTCCCGTGGGCGGAATTCAACCACACCGTCGGCCTGCACAACAGTTGCGGCACCCTGCGCGCGCTGCGCACCGCAAGCATGTCGGAACTGGGCGAAAAGCCGTTCTCCAAGCCGATGGACCTGCTGACGAAGGTCAAGGGCATCCGCTTCGTCACCCCGAAGCGGCCTGACGAATGCTGCGGCTTTGGCGGCACCTTCTCCGTCACGGAAGAGGCGGTGTCCGCACGGATGGGCGTGGACAAGGTGCGCGACCATTACCAGGCGGGCGCGGATTACATCGTTTCGGCGGATTCGTCATGCGTCATGCACCAGCAGGGCTGCGCCGAACGTGCCGGTATCCCGATCCGCTTCATCCATATCGCACAGATCCTGAACGGAGCACGGTCATGAGCAACAGGCCGGTCAACCACGCCAGAGCCGCCGAAAAGTTCCTGGAAGACGCCCCCCACCTGAAGTTCCATGACGAACGCCTGTGGGACATGCGCCAGAAGCGCGACGACCAGATGCACATGCTGCCCGAATGGCAGGAACTGCGCACCGAGGCGTCACGCATCAAGGAACACACGCTCGCCCGCCTGCCCGAATATCTGGAGCAGTTCGAGGAAAACGCCAAGAAGAACGGCATCCACGTCCACTGGGCGCGTGACGGGGCGGAACATAACCGCATCGTGGGCGAGATCCTGCAGGCGCACAACGCACGCAGCCTGATCAAGAGCAAGTCGATGGTCACAGAGGAATGTGACATGCGGCCCTATCTTGAAAAGCGCGGCGTCACCGTCACCGAAACCGACCTTGGCGAACGCATCCAGCAGCTTGACGACCAGCTTCCCAGCCACATCGTCGTGCCCGCCGTGCATAAGCTGACATCGGATGTCGCGCGCATCTTCGCCAAGGATTACAAGACCGATCCCGGCATCCGCGACCCGCACCTGCTGGCCGAGGCACAGCGCCAGGCCGCGCGTCCCGTGATCCTGCATGCCGATGCCGGCATGACCGGCGGCAATTTCGTCGTCGCGGAAACCGGCACCTTCGTCGTGTGCACCAACGAAGGCAATGCCGACCTCAGCGCGACCGTGCCCAACCTGCATATCGCGACCATCGGCATCGAACGCCTCGTGCCGCGCATGGCCGACCTTGGCGTGTTCATCCGCCTGCTGTCACGCAGCGCGCTGGGTTCGCCGATCACGCAGTACACCTCCCACTTCCGCGGGCCACAGAAAGGCGGGGAGATGCATGTCATCCTCGTCGATAACGGGCGTTCGGCGCGACTGGGGATGAGCGAGTTCTGGACCTCGCTCAAATGCATCCGCTGCGGGGCGTGCATGAACACCTGCCCGGTCTATCGCCGTTCGGGCGGCCTGTCCTATGGCGCGGTCTATTCCGGGCCGATCGGGGCGATCATCGACCCGACCTTCAACGAACGCAAATACAGCACCCTGCCCTATGCCTCCACGCTGAACGGCAGTTGCACCAATGTCTGCCCGGTCAAGATCAACATCCACGAACAGCTTTACAAATGGCGCCGCGTGCTGGTGCAGCACCATGAAATGCCGTTCGTCAAGCGTGAGATCATGCACATGGCGGGCAAGCTGATGGGGCAGCCGAAGCTGTACCGCGCCGCCATCAACGCCACGGAAACATCGCTGAGCACGCTGCCGCGCTTTGCGCTGTACAACTGGCTCAACCCGTGGGGCAAGCACCGCGAAAACCCCCATCCGGTCAAGCAGACGTTCCATTCGTGGTACAAGGCCAACCGGACGAACAAGGCCAGCAAGACCGAGGAAACACGATGAGCGCGCGCGATACAATCCTTCAGGCCCTGCGCACCAACCGCCCCTCCCCCGAGCAGTATCCCCTGCCGCCGGTCGCGACCCTTGGCGACCTTGACGCCAGCAGGGAACGCTTCATCACCTCGCTGAAGATCCTCGGCGGTGACGTGCTGGAACGCCAGGGCGACGAAACACTCGATATGGCGATCGCGCGACGTTTCCCCGATGCGAAGAATGTCTGCTCCGCCGTGCCGGAAACCAACGGCACGATGCGCGCGGAAACGCTGAAGACCCCGCAGGACGCCAAGGATGTGGACATTGCCGTCGTGCGCGCGGCCTTCGGCATCGCGGAGACGGGATCGATTTTCCTGAGCGAGAAGCAGTTGCCCCTCAATTCGCTGGCCCATCTGGCGCAGCATATCGTCATCCTGCTGTCGCCGGACGAAATCACGGCGAACATGCACACGGCGTATCAGAAGCGCCCGGAATTCCGCAGCGCGAATTATGGCGTACTGATGAGCGGCCCCTCCGCCACGGCGGATATCCAGGGGGTGCTGATCCGCGGCGCGCAGGGCGTGCGCAGCCTGAGCGTCTGGTTCTGCTGAACCGGGCGTCCGGCCCTGCCGGAAGGAACATGACCGCCCGCCGGTTCCCGATTACGGGGCAATCGGCGGGCGGAACTGTATTCAGACAGCCTTTTTCAGGTTGGGGCTCGCCTTGAACCGGACGGTCTTGCCCGCCTTGACCTTGACCGGTTCACCGGTGCGGGGGTTCAGCGCCTTGCGCGCCTTGGTTTTCTTGACGGTAAAGGTACCGAATGACGGCAGGGTGAAACCACCTTCGCGCTTCAGTTCCTTGATAATGGCTTCCATCAGATCCGAAGCAGCCTGGTTGGCGGCCACGCCAGTGCAATCGATCGAATCCTGAATCACGGCGGCAATAAAGGCTTTGCTCATCGAGACTGTCTGCTCCTTTCAAACCATGCTGTATAAAATTAGGACATATCCTGATTCCACCCGTAACGGTGCATGAACCATCAGGCCGGGCGGTCGCGGCTTGTAACGCAGCAGATAAACTTACGCCAGCGAATTTTTGTCATTACATGCCAAATCTTGCTGTCCAGATCAGCAAAAGCTCCGTCCCTTGCCGAAGTGGCCGATATGATACCAACTTTGGCGAAGATGGAATGTTTTATATCGAATCTGTATCATTATTTCACATGCCTGTCATCTTCGCCGGCATGAAAACCATCGCAAAAGCCCTGATATGACGGGCAGGATGGCGAAACCGTTTTACCCGCCACCTTACCGGATCACGGATATGAAAAATCCGCCCCGGCCACATCCGGGGCGGATCATGTATGGATCGGCGGACAGGCGCGGGGCCGTGTCAATCGCCCCTATGCCTTGAAATTCTGCGCGCCGAGGTCGATCACGCCTACGAATGTCACGCGCGTATGGTCCGACAGGGATATTGTCGTGTTGCCGCCCGTCACGGTAGCGTTGGCAAGCATGTCCTGCAGCGACGCCTGCGTCATGTTGTAGCCGCTGAGTTCGACAACATTGGCCGAGGACTTGCCAAAGTCCTTGATGATGTCCTGGCCACCCGCATGGCCATTGATGAAGATGAAATCGTTGATGCCATTCGCACCGGACAGGGTGTTGTTGCCACTGCCACCGATCAGGGTGTTGTTGCCGCTGCCACCGACGGCGTCGATGTCGCCCGTCGAATTCGCGCCATCGAACACCTCGTTGCCCGATCCCTGGCTGCCGTCGAAATCGGTATAGGTATCGTCGCTGGCGGTGATGTTCAGGTCATCCGTCCCCGCGGCGCCATAGATGGTGCTGCGCCATGCGCTGACGGTGGCGGTGCCGCGGGCATTGAGGAACCGCAGGCAGCCATCGACACTGACATCGCCGCCGGTCGGGTCATTGATCGTCACGAATCCGGTGGCGGAAATCGTATCGCCCGCCTCGCTGTTCATCGTCTGCGCCTCCAGCAGGTCCTCAAGCCCGTACAGGCCCTGCTGGTTCATCAGCGTCACGCTGTCATCCGTGCCGCCGGTCACCGTGCTGCCACCATGCACGGTCATGCTGTTGCCGCTGCCGGTATCGGTCACATGCGACTTGGCGCCGAGGTCGAGGCTGGCGCTGCCGGAGACCGAACTCCTGGTCTCGAGCGTGACATCCTGCGCCGCACGATCGGCGCCATAGACCGTATCCGCGCCCTGCAGGTCCAGCGTGTTGTTCGCGGCGGCGAGGTAGATCGCGGCGGCGCCGATCCCGGCATTGATCGTGTCCTGCCCGGTCCCGGTGCTGATGGTATCGCGCCCCGCACCCGTATTGATGACGTAATCGCCCGACCCGCCGGAAAAGACATTGTTGCCCGCTGCCGCCGTGAAAACCCCGGACTCGCTTCCGGCGGTATAGGTGACGCCGCCAAGGTCGCCTGCAATCACGTTCACCGGCGTCGTGACGCCCGTGGCGTTGACCGACACCGCCTGGCTGAGTGACTGGCCATTCAGGCCGCCGATGACGATGCCCGTATCGCTGCCATCAAGGGTATAGGTCCCGCCCGACGTGATATCGACAAAGGTGCGCGCGGCGCTGGACTGGTCCGTGCCGGGCGTCCCGGCGACCATGGTGTCGCTCGACAGCGTCGCGGTCACCTGCTGCGCATACTGCTGGGCAAGGGTATTGGTAAATGTGCTGTCCGTGGCGATGGATACGGTCGTACCTTGCGCACCCGTGATGCTTACAGCCTGCATGCTTTCCGCTCCCTGTTCCGTGTTGCGGACATGGGCCATGCGCGCCCCGCCACCAACCAGTTCCAACCTGCGGGGGGCCTGCATGCGTCTTGGACCAACAACCGCCTGCATCCCACCATGGAAGGGACCGCCGCCATCACCGGCACGGCACGTCCGATCCCGCACGCAGGAATAGACAGAAGGAAGTTAACAATTCTCCAAGACGGACGGCCTGCGCGATGGATTACGCGCATTGTCCCCCATGCGTCACTTCAGGGGCACGGACCGCTCGATTTCCTCGATCCACAGTCGCGCATTCCCGTCCGATGGCGCGCGCCAGTCCCCGCGCGGCGACAGCGCGCCGCCCGCCAGGACCTTGGGGCCGTTGGGCATGGCCGAACGCTTGAACTGGCTGAAGCCGAAGAAACGCTCGACAAAGACCAGCAGCCAGCGGCGTATCTCCTCCAGGGGATAGGCGACCTTGCGCTCCTCGGGGAATCCGGGGGGCCATGCGCCGTGCGCCGCGTCACGCCATGCATGATGCGCCATGAACGCGATGCGCGACGGGCGGAAGCCGTGGCGCAGGACGTAATACAGGTTGAAATCCTGCAGGGCGTAGGGGCCGATTCGCGCCTCCGTGCTCTGGACCGGGTGGCCTTCATGCGCAGGGATCAGTTCGGGCGAGATCTCGGTCTCGAGGATATCGCGCAGGATGGCGCAGGTCCGTGCCTCCTCCCCGCCACTGGACATGACCCAGCGGATCAGGTGCTGGATCAGCGTCTTGGGCAGGCCCGCATTGACGTTGTAATGCGACATCTGGTCACCCACGCCATAGGTGCACCACCCCAGCGCCAGTTCGGACAGGTCGCCGGTGCCGATCACGATGCCGCCCGACTGGTTCGCCAGACGGAACAGGAAATCGGTGCGCAGCCCCGCCTGCACGTTTTCAAACGTGACGTCATAGACCGCCTCCCCACCTGCAAAGGGATGGCCCATCTGCTCCAGCATCATCCGCGCGGTCGGGCGGATGTCGATTTCCGCCGCCGTAACGCCCAGCGCCTCCATCAGCGCCAGCGCGTTCGTGCGCGTCCCTGCGGTGGTGCCAAAGCCGGGCATGGTGTAGCCCATCACCACATCACGCCCCAGCCCCAGTTCATCGGCCGCCCTGACCGCGACCAGCAGCGCATGCGTGGAATCCAGCCCCCCCGAAATGCCAATCACCATGCGCCGCGCGCCCGATGTGCGTATCCGCTGCTTCAGGGCGGACACCTGGATGGCGAACGCCTCGTAACAGTCCTGCTCAAGCTGGGCGGGGTCTGACGGCACGAAGGGAAAGCGTGCGATGTTACGCCGAAGCCCGAGGTCGCGCATCGGCGGGTCAAGGACAAAGCCCACGCGCCGCCATGCCCCGTCATCGTCCGTGGCGCGGCGGTTGTCGCCAAAGGTGCCCATGCGCATGCGTTCCTGGCGCAGCAGGTCAAGGTCGATATCCGCCACCGCACGGACGGGACCGGTCGGGAAGCGGTCGCTCCGTGCAAGGACGACGCCATTTTCAAACACCGAGACCTGACCGTCCCACGCAAGGTCGGTGGTCGATTCCCCCTCCCCCGCTGCGGCATAGACATAGGCGCACAGGCACCGCGCCGCATGGGCCTGACACAGCAGGGTGCGGGTCTGCGCCTTGCCCACGGTGATGTCGCTGGCGGACAGGTTGGCGATCACGCTGGCCCCGGCCAGTGCGGCGCGGGTGCTGGGAGGCTGGGGCACCCACATGTCCTCGCAGATCTCCACCCCCAGCGTCAGGCCCGCGACGTCGCGCGCCTCGAACACAAGGTCGGTGCCGAACGGTGCCTCCTGCCCGCCCACGCGGATATGCGCGCCGCGCACGCCCACACCGGGGGCGAACTGCCGTGCCTCATAGAACTCGCGGTAATTGGGCAGGTAGGATTTGGGCACCACGCCAAGGACCTGCCCACGATGGATCACGACGGCGCAGTTATACAGTTCGTCGCCATGCCGCAGCGGCGCGCCCACGACCAGCACCGGCAGCAACCCCGCGCTGCCCGCCGCCAGTTCGGCCACCGCCGCGTCCACGCGTTCAAGCACGACATCCTGCTGGCGCAGGTCCTCGATGGCGTAGCCCGAGAGGCCGAGTTCGGGGAACACGGCAATCGCGACCCCGTCCGCATCGCAGGCCTGCGCCTGCTGCAGGGAGCGCAGGACATTGGCCTGCGGGTCCGCCAGCGCCACCGGCAGCGTGCAGGCCGCGACCCGCGCGAACCCATGACGATAGAGTGCGTCAAAATCCGTCATGAAACTGCCTCCGCCTGATGTCGCGACCCGGCCACGCATCGCCCCCGGGGAACGCCGCATGCACGGACCGCCGGATGGTCAGATGTACTCCCACATCCCGTCCGCCACAAACCCCGCACCTTCACGATCTGCCCATCGCGATGAACTTCGCCGGACGTGAAACATTTACATTACACGCATGGACGCCAGCGGCCGACAGGCCCCATGCGACACACCAACTGAAGGAGCGCAAGATATGGACCTGTTACGCTGGACCATCACCTTCCTCGTCCTGGCCCTGATCGCTGCGGTTTTCGGGTTTGGCGGGATTTCATCGACCTTCGCCTATTTCGGGAAGGTCCTGTTCTTCATCTTCATCATACTGTTCGTCATTGGATTGTTTTTCGGCCGCGGCCGCGGAAGCGTCCCTTGACCTTCAGCCCACGTGGCACCAGCCACAGCAGCATGAAGGCATAAAGGCCACTCAGCGCGGTCATGGAGACCGGCAGCCATGCGATCAGGTAGGTCGGGGCGTCACATGGCTTGGCCGGGCGTGCAGGCATCGAGGCCAGCCGTTCGGCAAAGGTGCCGCCGTGGAAGGTGGGGGCCCGGCATTCCGGCAGCGGGCTGGGCCACCATCCCTGCTCCACCCCGACATGCAGGACCGACAGTCCGCATGAAACCAGCAGCACCGGCATGCAGCACCACAGCACGGGACGGGCGGCGTCACGGGGCAGCACCATCGCCCCGATCCCCAGACCCACCAGTACGCGATAGGGCCATCTTTCCCACAGGCACAACCCGCACGGGACATGGCCCAGCGCGTGCTCCGTCCACCATGCCAGAGCAAGCGCCAGCGAACCCGCCAGCGCCATCACAAATCCCGTGCCTCTCATCATGCCTTACGAAGAGACAGAAACGGGTGCCCCGTCAAGCGCCTGAAGGAAATCATTGGCCCAACTGACCGCTGTCGTGCGGCTGACTTCCTTCTCCAGCGCGATCCAGCGGGTCTGGCGTTCCGGGCGCTGCATCGTCAGCGCCTGGTGCAGCGCATCGGCAATTTCGTCCGTGTCGTAGGGATTGACTAGGATCGCCTCGTCCAGTTCGGGGGCGGCGCCGGCGAAATGCGACAGGATCAGCACACCCGGGTCCGCCGGGTCCTGGGCCGCGACATATTCCTTGGCCACCAGGTTCATCCCGTCACGCAGCGGGGTGATCAGCGCGACATCCGCCATGCGGTAGAACCCGGCCAGCACATCGCGCGAGATCGGGCGGGTGATATAGCGGATCGGCGTCCAGTCGAATTCGGAATAGGCCCCGTTGATCCGTCCCGTCAGTTCGTCAAGCTGGCAGCGCAACTGGCGGTATTCCTCCACATTCCCGCGTGAGATCGGGGCGACCTGCAGGAACGTGACCCTGCCGCGATGTTCGGGATAGCGCGACAGCAGCGCCTCGTATCCCTTGAAGCGTTCGGGCAGCCCCTTGGAATAATCCAGACGGTCCACCCCCAGCACCAGTTGCGCCCCGCGCAGGCTGTCGCGCAGGCGGCTGACCTCCGGCCCTTCCATGCTGGCTTCGGCCTGCGCGCGGAATTCCACCGGGTCGATGCCGATCGGGAATGCCTGCCCGCGTTCGGCCATGTGGTTCATGCGCAGCGCGTGGTTGAGGTTTTCCGCATCCTCGGGCGTCTGCACGCCGACAAGGTCATAGCTCTGCATGTCCTCAAGCAGCAGTTCCGCACCCGGCAGGGCGCGCACCAGGCTCCATGGCGGGAACGGGATATGCAGGAAGAAGCCGATCCGGCACTTCACCCCGAGGTCACGCAGCGCCTGCCCAAGGGGGAACAGGTGATAGTCATGGATCCAGATCGTGTCGTCAGGCCGCAGGAGCGGCCGCAGCGTGCGCGCGAACATGGCGTTGACGCCAAGATACATTTCCCAGTCCATGCGGGAATAGTTCATCAGCCCGACACGGTAATGGAACAGCGGCCACAGGATGCCGTTGGAGAAATTCTGGTAGAACCCGGCATGCTGCGCGCGGGTCAGGTCGATGGTGGCATAGGTGACGTTCTTCACCTGGTCGATGCTGGGTGTGGGATCGCCATCCATATGGTCCACCTGCCGCCCGGACCAGCCGAACCACAGGGCGTCCCCTTCGCGCAGCGCATCCTTCAGCCCGACGGCAAGCCCCCCTGCGGGCTGGTTGCGATCACGCGGGGCGGGAACGCGGTTCGATACGATAATCAGGCGCCCCATGCGTCATCCCCCCCACATGCCAGCGTCCCGAGCCACGCCCGCACGGCGGCGGGGTCGGCAAAATCGCGCGGGATGCGCAGGCCAATCCCGCCCAGCGCAACCGCCGCGCGGATCCCGTCCTCGTCCGTTACGTCATCGCCGATGAACACCGGGTAACGCCCCGCGAACGGCGCAGCCTTCATCAGGTCGCGCACCGCATGGCCCTTGTCGATGCCGGCGGGACGGATTTCCCACGCCATCTTGGCCTCCTGCACATGAAAGCGCGGGTCCGACGCCACCCAGCCATCGGCGACCTCACGCAGGGCCGGGCCGGCATCGGGCGCGCCACGGAAATGCAGGACGACGGCCGCCTTCTTGCGCTCGATCCGCACGCCGGGATATTTCGCCGCCAGCGCATCCGCCTGCGCCAGCCACGCGGACGGCACGGCGGGCAGGTTGGCGCGGTGGATGATGCCGCCGGGACTGCGCCGCACGGCGATGCCATGCTCCCCCGCCACGGCATAGGGCACATCGCCCAGGAAAAAATCGATCTGTTCAATGGGGCGGCCCGAAATGACCGCCACCGCGTCCGCGCATTTCGCCCGCAACCGCCGCAGGCTCGCCAGCAGCCCGGCCTGTACCTTCACCGATTCGGGCGTTGGCGCGATTTCCACCAGCGTACCATCGAAATCCAGCAGGAACGCGGTCTTGTCGGGAGGGGGCATGTCGCCGTGGCCAGGCAGGGAAGACATCAGGCTCATAATGGTTCAGACCTCCGGGAAACCGAACGGGCAGGGATATCGACGCAAGGGCGGGGAACGGCGACGCCGGTTCCCCGTTTTACGTGGCGTCGGGGTATGCTTGCATATCAATGCAGCAAGAGTGGGGCAGCGGCCGAACCATCCTCGGCCGCCGGTGGCGGGGCGGGTACCGGCGCGGCCGGACGCGCCACGGGCTGCGGTGGCGGCGGCATGGGTGGCGGCGGCGGCAGGGCCGTCGTCCCCTGCGGCGGCGGTGCGGCCGCGGTCACGGGGGCCGGTGCCGTGGACTCCGCACCGGGCGTCACGGGTGGCGCGGCCTGCTGCTGCTGCACCACGGCAAGCGGCGGCGGGATGGGGGCGACATCCGCCCCGCCACACCCGACGACCTGCACGTCGTAAAGCGGGTTCTGGAAGACGCCGAGAGCCGGTTCCTGACGCAGCATCCAGCCATCGAACGGCATCATCCCCTCATGCGCATCATGCACCGAAAGCCACGCCGCCGTATCGGCGGCCAGCGTCGGCGGCCGTTCGAGGCAGGCGCGCGCATGCAGCGTCAGGCTCTTGTAGGTCGCATCCTGCCCGGCGGGGATATCGAGGACCTGCACATGGGCATCAAGCTTGTCGAGGATCCGCACCACCGCGCTCCCGCGGCCCTTCCACGTGTCGGGCGGGTACATCGCGGGCGGCGGCAGCCATTGCGGCGCATCGGCACGGGCAACAGGAACCCAAGGGGCCGCAGCCCCGCCCAGCAGGGAAACGGCAAGGGCCGCGGCACGCATCTGTCGCCTCATGCGTGGGGACTCCGCATCCTGTGGACCAGTTCGATCAGGATACGCCGCATCTGCGCCTCATCCACACCCATCAGGATCGCATCCTCGAACGCGTCGCGCATGACATCATGCAGTTCGACATAGTTTTCACGCAGCACCAGCAGTTTCTCACGGCACGACACAGGCTCCCCGTCGCGCTGGGGCCAGATCGTGGGAATGGCGTCGTCCTGGCTGTCACCCTGTCCCATCCTTATGGCTCCCTGCCCGATGCGGGCGCATCAGGTGGCGCAAGGGGCGCCGGGGCCGGCGCAGAAGCGGGGGCGGGCGTCGCCGGGGCGTCCGTCGCGCCGGACTGCTGCGCATGGGCGCGGGCCTGGTTGGCCTGCGTCAGGGTGTCGGTGACGGAGAAGATGAACTTGCTGAGCAACTGTTCCAGGCTGATGGAGCCCTGCGTCTCCCCGATCGTGGCGCCGGGTTTCAGCATCCTGTCATCCCCACCGGGGGAGAGCGCGATGTATTTCCCGCCAAGCAGGCTGTCGCTGGTGATGATGGCCGCCGTATCGTCGGGCAGCTTTATGTCCGGGCGCACCGTGAACGTCACGCCTGCGGCGAACGTCTTCGGGTTCACCCGTTCATCGACGACCTGCCCCACCGTGATCCCGGCAAGGCGCACGTCCGAACCGACGGCAAGCCCGTCGATATGCGCGAATGTCGCATTCAGGCGGTATCCGCTTTCGGCCGGGCGTCCCTTGTCGATCACGGCATAGGCCAGAAAGCCGCCCAGCAGTGCAAGGACCGCGAACCCGGCCAGAAGATCCGCCGGTTTCCGTTCCGGACGTGCTGAAACCCCAGCAACCATGACGCGATGCTTTCCCAAAATCGATCAGCATCACCCATAACAGGTTATGCCGTGCGTTTCACCCTTCGGGGAACCATGCATCATAATCGCTGGTGGTTGAAGCCCGCTGTCCCCCGCGATAGTCGCTGCCGGGCGGGCGATAGGCGTCGGGGGTCCCGGTCTGGTTGGGCTGGTACGGGATCTGCCACGACCTGCGCGCGCTTTCAGGCAGGGGGGCGTCGTCGATATGGTGCAGCCATCCCCACCATTCCGGCGGGACGGCGGACGCATCCTCCCCCTTGTGATAGATGACCCAGCGTTCGTGCCGCTTCAGACCTCCACCGGTCCGGTTGGCCGTGCGGGCCTCATAATAGCACCGGCCATCGGCATCCTTGCCAACCAGCCGGCCCTTGAATCTGGTATAGATACGGGTGCCGAGATTTGCCATGGCCCGCAGCCTAGCGGCATTTCGCGCGAACACGGCGTCACATCTGCGGGATCATGCCCATATCGCGCAAATAACGTCGCGACCTTCGTGCCCGTGACGGGCAACCGCCATGCCCGTTACCATCACCGGCGGCGTCATGCGCGCCATTCACACAAAGTTATCCCCCATATCCACGATATACAGTGGAATGTATAGTTGCGACTCCCCTCCGCGCGGGTTCCGGGGCGGTGACGCGCGGGGATAGACTGCCCCCATGACAGCACGAAGCCACTGGAACGGCGTTCGCATGCGTACCGTGCAGGCCGCCGCGGACCCCGACGATGCCCCCCGCACCGTCACACTTCCCGCCGATTGGGACGATACGGCGGCGGAGGCGCTTGCACGGCTGACGCCGGGCCACCGTCCCGTCGATCTGGCGCACGAGGCGGCGCGATGGGTCGATGACCTGTGCGCGGGCGAGATCGCACGCCCCGTCATCGAACCGGTCGCGCGGTCGCTCTCCTGCCTGCTGCTGCTGCGTCAGGCCGCCCCGACGGAGGCGCTGTGGCACGGGCATTTCGACCGCAGGCCGGGATTCATCGTCAACCTGGCGGCGTTCGTGCATCCCGACATCGGCTTCCGCGCCGATGATTTCGTCGCGGCCCTGCGCCTGCTCGCCCGGGTGCTGCGCACCATCGCGCAGCAGAAGGCGGCGCTGCGCAACGGGGAACTGCCGCTCAACGACCCCGCCGCCCCGCCCGCCGCAGCCAGCGTGGACGACATGGCCGGCACGCGCACGATGGTCGCGGGGGAAATCCTGCTGACCAACCTTGACGCCTGCCTTGCGGGGCTGGGCCTCGATTATGACAGCGAGGGCGGGCGTGACGCGGCGTGCAGCCTTGTCGCGCTGGCGACGCTGGTGGCCCATGCGGGCGAGGGCGCGGACGCCCTGCCCCTGCCGCCCGTGCGCAGCATAGTCCCCGGCGTGAACCAGATCGCGCGTACCGTATGGCAGGATGCGGCGGTGGAAACCGAACATCCCATGGCGCGGGTGGAAACCGGGTTTTCCGCCCCCGGCCCGATCGACGCCCTGCTGGGGGTGGAGGCCTGCGGACTGGCCCCGGCCTTCTCCCCCCTGCGTCCCGACGGGCGGCTGGCGACCAGCACGCTGTCGCGCCTGGCCTGCCGTGGCCTGACGCTGGAGGCCGCGTTCGCCGCCATGCTGGCGGGTGAGGTCGTCCTCCCCCTGCCCGATGCGTCCTCCCACCAGGCGATGTATCGCGCGCTGGCCGGTTTCATCGACCGCATGCCGCCGCGCCCCGATTCCATGCGCGACACGCTGCAGACCCGCGCGGTGCTGGAACGTGGCGTGCGCCGCGCCCTGCCGCCGCGCCATGGCGGCTTCACGCAGAAGGCCAGCGTGGGTGGCCACCGGCTTTACCTGCGCACCGGCGAGTATGAGGACGGGACGCTGGGTGAAATCTCCATCACCCCCACGCGCGAAAGCCCGATGACGCGCGGCCTGATGGACAGCCTGGGACAGGCCGTCAGCATCGGCCTGCAATATGGCGCGCCACTGGAAATCTATGTCGATGCGTTTGCCTACAGCCATTTCGGCCCGGCCGGGACGGTGGAGGGCGACGCGGTTGCATCCTATGCGACATCCATGCTGGATTATGCGTTCAGGGCGCTGTCCGATGCCTATCTTGGCCGCAGGCTGCCTGATGCCCCGCATGAGGACAGCCTGACGCCGGCGCCATCGCCCATGCTGCCGCTGGACCTTCCGACACGGGACCAGCCGGCCCACGGGCGTTCGGGTGGCGACAATGACGAAACGCCGCCGCCGCGACGCGGCAGGCTGCGGCTGGTTGTATGACGGCGCATGCGCGCCATGGAAAACAGGAACTGAACCGATGTCCGCACATACCCCCGAAGACCGCCTCAAGCAGCTTGGCATCGTCCTGCCGACGCCCGCCGCCCCGGTCGCCAACTATGTCGCCGCCGTCATCAGCGGCTCCTCCCTTGTCGTATCGGGGCAGCTTCCGCTGGTGGACGGGAAGCTGTATGCCAGCGGCAAGCTGGGCGACAGCGTGGCGGTCGAACTCGCGGTGGAAGCCGCGCGCTACAGCATGATCAACGTCATCGCGCAGGTGAAGGCTGCCATCGGCGACCTGTCGCGCGTCAGGCGGGTCGTGCGGCTGGGTGGCTTCATCGCCTGCACGCCCGACTTCACGCAGCATGCCAGCGTCATGAATGGCGCATCCGACCTGTCCGTCGCCGTGTTCGGCGATGCGGGACGCCATGCGCGCTCCACCGTGGGCGTGCCGTCCCTGCCGCTGGATTCGGCGGTCGAGGTCGAGGGCCTGTTCGAAATCGCCTGATCCCCGTCCTCCCATCCCGGCCGCGCGCCTGTCTGCCCGTGCAGGGGGCGGCGGCACACCGTCATGGGGATCGTGCGATGCCTGACACCGACCCATCCGCAGGGCTGAGCCTGAGCCTGCACCGCCGCATCGCGGAAATCCCCGCGGCGCAGTGGGACCTGTGCGCGGGCGGGGACAACCCGTTCGTCAGCCATGCCTTCCTGTCCGCGCTGGAAGATAGCGGGTCGGTCGATGCGCGCACCGGATGGCTGCCGCAGCACGCCGTCCTGCGCACGGCGGACGGGTCGGTGGTGGCGGTGGCCCCGATGTATGCGAAATCCCATTCCTTCGGCGAATATGTGTTCGACCAGCAATGGGCCCGCGCGTTCGAGCAGGCAGGCGGGCAGTACTACCCAAAATTGCAGGTCGCCGTTCCCTTCTCCCCCGTGCCCGGCCCGCGCCTTTTGCTGCGCGCGGACCGGCGCGATGACCGGCCGCTTGCCCGCGCGCTGGTCGGTGCGCTGCGGCAGGCCTGTGGCGAACTGGGCCTGTCCTCCACCCATGTGACGTTCTGCGAACAGGGCGAATATGACCTGATGGGGGACGAAGGCTGGCTGCGGCGACTGGGGGTGCAGTATCACTGGGACAATCCCGGCTATGCCAGCTTTGACGATTTCCTCGACGCCCTTGCCTCGCGCAAGCGCAAGACGCTGCGGCGTGAACGGCGCGACGCCAATGGCTGCGGCCTGACGTTCGATGTGGTGCGCGGCCCCGACATTACCGAGGACCTGTGGGACCATTTCTACCGCTTCTATCTCTCCACCGTGGACCGCAAATGGGGCAGCGCCTACCTGCGCCGCCCGTTCTTCTCCCTCCTGTCGCAGCGGCTGGGCGCGCGGGTGGTGCTGATGATCGCGCGCCAGGACGGGACACCCGTGGCGGGCGCGCTGAACCTGATGGGGCGCGACACGCTGTATGGCCGCAACTGGGGCTGTGACCGGGGCGACTGGCCGTTCCTGCATTTCGAACTGTGCTACTACCGCGCGATGGACTTCGCCATCAGCCACGGCCTGCGCCGGGTGGAGGCGGGCGCACAGGGAGAGCACAAGCTGCAACGCGGCTATCGCCCCTGCCTGACCCATTCCGCGCACTGGATCGAGCATCCCGGCCTGCGCCATGCGGTGGCGGAATTCCTGGAGCATGAACGCACCGCCGTCCTGGGCGAGATGGAGGTGCTCGACGCCATGACCCCCTACCGCACGCAAAGCTGAACATCCCCTGCGCCCCCACGGGTGATGCAGGTCATGCGCACGCCCGCCCCATGGTGATAGGATACGCCCCTGCGACCGCGCGTGCCCCGCACGCACGGACCTGATGATGAGGGAGGAATACCCGCCATGCATGCCATGAGACTGAACGCCCCGCATACCCCGTTGCAATGGACGGAACTGCCGGACCCCGAACCGGGACCGGGGCAGATCCGGGTCAAGGTCGGGGCCTGTGGCGTGTGCCGCACCGACCTGCATGTCGTCGATGCGGACCTGCCTTTCCCCGGCCATCCGCTGACACCGGGGCATGAGATCGTCGGGCGCATCGATGCACTCGGCCCCAATGTCACCGACCTGCATATCGGGCAGCGCGTCGGCATCCCATGGCTGGGCCATACGTGCGGGCACTGCCATTACTGCGACACCGGGCGGGAAAACCTGTGCGACCATCCGCTGTTCACCGGCTATACCCGCGATGGCGGTTACGCCACGATGGCAGTGGCGGATGCGCATTTCACCTTCCCCCTGCCCGATGGCACCGATGACGTGGCCACCGCGCCGCTGCTGTGCGCGGGCCTGATCGGGTGGCGTTCGCTGGTGATCGCGGGCAAGGACGCGCAGACCATCGGCCTGTACGGCTTTGGCGCCGCTGCCCACATCATCGCACAGGTCGCACTGTGGCAGGGGCGCAAGGTCTATGCCTTCACCCGGCCGGGCGATACGAAGACACAGCAGTTCGCCCGTGACCTCGGCGCGACATGGGCGGGTGGATCGGATGAACTCCCGCCCGAGCAGCTTGACGCCACGATCATCTTCGCCCCCGTGGGCGCGCTGGTGCCTGCCGCGCTGAAGGCCGTGCACAAGGCCGGGCGCGTCGTGTGCGCGGGCATCCATATGAGCGAGATCCCGGCATTTTCGTACGACCTGCTGTGGGAGGAGCGGCAGCTTGTCTCGGTCGCGAACCTGACACGGCAGGACGGGATCGACTTCCTTGAACTCGTCCCCCGCGTGGGGGTGCGTACGACAACGACCCCCTATCCCCTGCGGGACGCCAACCGTGCGCTTGACGACCTGCGCCACGGGCGCTTCGAAGGGGCCGCCGTCCTGGTTCCCTGAAAGCAACCCCCTGATAAAATAAACAAAAGTTCCCGGGCGCCGCCTTTTTCCCAAAAAGGCGGCGTGCCCTTGGCGCTTTTTGACAAAAAGCGTCACCAAAAACTTCCATTCATCAGCCTTCCCCACCTGCACGACCTCCCCGCGCGAAAGGGGTGTTCGACAGGCTCCATCATTATTGCTGGCATTTCAGGCCATCTTTCTTTATGCACCCCCCTTCCCCCATGACGCATGAAGGGCCGGCGGCCTCTCCTCCTGCGTCGCCCTGAATTTATCTGCCCGGATTGCTTCATCACATGTCGTTTCCTGAGACCCATCCCGCACTTCAACGCGCGCTGGACGAGCGGGGGTATGAAAACCCTACGCCCGTACAGACCGCAGTCCTCGACGTTGCCGCCGACGGGCGTGACCTCCTCGTCTCGGCCCAGACCGGGTCGGGCAAGACGGTCGCCTTTGGCCTGGCGATGGCCGATACGCTGCTGGGCGGTGACGAACGCCTTGGCCCGGCGGGTCCGCCGCTTGCGGTCATCATCGCGCCCACGCGCGAACTGGCCATGCAGGTCACGCGCGAACTGACGTGGCTTTATGCCCCTGCCGGCGCGCGCATCGTCTCGTGCATCGGCGGGATGGACGCCCGGCGTGAGGCGCGTGCCCTGCAGATGGGTGCCCATATCGTCGTCGGCACGCCCGGACGCCTGTGCGATCACCTCTCACGCGGGCGTCTGGTGATGACGGACCTGCGGGTCGTCGTGCTCGACGAAGCGGACGAGATGCTTGACCTCGGCTTCCGCGACGAACTCGAACAACTGCTCGACGCGATGCCCAAGACGCGGCGCACGCTGCTGTTCTCCGCCACGATCGCGCGTGAGATCGCCTCGCTGGCCAAGCGTTACCAGCATGACGCCCTGCGCATCGACACCCTTTCGGGCAGCAAGCAGCACGCGGACATCGAATATCGCGCGCTGCTGACGGATGCGCGGGAAATCATTCCCTCGGTCGTCAACGTCCTGCGTGAAACCGACAGCCCGACGACGATGGTGTTCTGCGCCACGCGTGAACTGGTCCGCCACATGCAGTCGGCACTGGTGGAACGTGGTTTCTCCTCCGTTGCGCTGTCGGGCGAACTGGGGCAGGCCGAACGCACCCGCGCCATCGACAGCCTGCGCAAGGGACAGGCCAGCGTCTGTGTCGCGACCGACGTGGCCGCGCGCGGCATCGACATCCCGGCACTTGCGCTGGTGGTGCATGCCTCCCTGCCGACCGACCCTGCCACCCTGCTGCACCGTTCGGGCCGGACCGGCCGTGCGGGGCGCAAGGGCGTGTGCGTGCTGATGGTACCCGTCTCGCAGCGCCGCCGCGCCGAACGCCTGATGATGGGGGCCAAGATTTCGGCCACATGGTCCGCCGTGCCCAGCGCGGAGGAAATCCGCGTGCTCGACACGCAGCGCCTGCTGGCGGACCCGGCCCTGTCGGAAGAAGTGCCCGAGGCGGATCGCGAACTGATTTCGCGCCTGACCGAAGCCCATTCGCCCGAACAGTTGGCCGCGGCCCTGCTGCGCACCTATCGCGCGCACCTGCCGCAGCCGGAAAACGTGCGCCAGATCACGCCCGACAGCCGTCCGCCCCGCGCCGAAGGCCCGCGTGCCCCGCGTGAAAGCCGCGATTACGCCCCGCGCGAACCGGGGGAATGGTTCTCCATGAGTGTCGGGCGGCAGGACAAGGCCGACCCGAAATGGCTGGTGCCGCTGATCTGCCGCCTTGGCGGGGTGCGCAAGTCCGATATCGGCGCGATCCGCATCGCCGATACGCAGACGCTGTTCGAGATCGCACCGGATACGGCGGAAAAGTTCCGCTCCTGCATCGCTGCGATCGATAATGACGAGGTCCAGGTCGCCCCGGCCTCTGCGCCCGCCGGTGGTGCGGGTCCGCGCCGGGCACCGGGGCCGCGCGGTCCGCGTCCGCCCGCAGGTGGCCGTCGCCCGCGTCCCTTTGGTGGTGGTGGCGGGCATGGCGGCCCGCGCGGTGGCGCGCATGGTTCGTCGCGCAAGCGCAGCGCCCGCCCGGCCTGATCCCGCACATGACCGGTCCGGCCTGACGCCGGATCGGTCAAAAAAAGAAGGGGCTGGCATAGGTAAGGATTGTTTGGAACGGTTCACGCAGGCAGTTTAGCCCATTGAGTGAGGATTTTCAGGAGTTTTGCAGGCGA